>NZ_JAVJTO010000084.1:0-86892 GCF_040220235.1 Coleofasciculus sp. B1-GNL1-01 | reverse complement strand
GTATACCGATTCCCCGTCTCAAAGAAGTGTTGACGGCACAAATAGTTAGAGAAGTTGTACAGATTCTTTGACTTAAATGCCAATTTATCTGCCTCCTGCCAATTGGCATGATTTCGGTTGATGATGTGTCTTTCTACCAATTTCATGAGCAGCCGCCCCCGACCATCTCTACAGAAGCCGACTCGATTTTACTATATATCTACAATTTTCTACAATTTAAGCAGCAACAGTTCAGAACCCCTGAGTCGGGGCGGGTTTAGTCACATCCGGTTGCAACCGAAAAGATAGTTGTGAAACCCGTCCCTACAGAGGCATCACATACTGTGAAATGTTAGAACAAAGGACAAATGACCAATGACAAATGACCAATGACTGATTAAGCAAATTCAAAGGGATTATCGGCACTCTCCTCTGTTTCTGAACTTTCTACCGTTTCATAACTCTCGGCTGTTTCAGAATTCGCCACGGCAGACTCTTGGCGTACTTGGAGGGATCGATTCATGCCACCACCTCCCTTGGGCTTGATATAGGCGATCGCGTGATGCCAAATAATAATTGGCTGCTCCTGTTCATCCAGAATACATAAGCAGGATGTGTCTTGCCAGCGCACTCTGCCTGTAAAGATTTCATTGGTCATGAGTTTGACTTCAACTTCTTGGGCTTCTCGAATCAAGCCTTGCAGTTGACGAACACTGGGTAGATTGGTGGACAATTCACTCATAATTAGATAGTTAAGCTGGAGACGATAATGGTAATTGAATTTACAAAGTACCACGGTCTGGGGAATGACTTCATTCTGATTGATAATCGGTCAAAGTCAGACCCGCTAATCACTTCAGAGCAAGCCGTGCAATGGTGCGATCGCAACTTTGGCATCGGTGCTGATGGGGTGATTTTTGCCCTACCTGGACAAGAGGGTACTGACTATAGTATGCGGATTTTTAACGCCGATGGCTCGGAACCGGAAATGTGTGGCAATGGGATTCGCTGTTTGGCTCAGTTTTTAGCGGATTTACAGGGAGTCACGGGTTCAACGGAGTATCAGATTCATACCTTAGCTGGGGTAATTGCGCCGAAACTGGAAAGCAATGGCAAAGTTAGGGTAAATATGGGTATGCCTCAGCTTTTGGCGTCTCAAATCCCGACAACCTTAGCCCAAGCCGATCAAAAGGTGATTGATGTTCCTTTAGAGGTTGGGGGAAATCATTGGCAGGTCACTTGTGTGAGCATGGGCAATCCTCACTGTATTACCTATGTGGAAGACGTGAGTGCCATTCCCCTAGAAATCATTGGACCTCAATTCGAGCATCATTCAGCCTTCCCCAAACGAACCAATACCGAATTCATTCAAGTGGTGCGCCCGGATTATATCAAAATGCGCGTCTGGGAACGGGGGGCTGGAGCCACCTTAGCCTGTGGTACGGGGGCTTGTGCGTCGGTGGTTGCCGGGGTATTGACGGAAAAAAGCGATCGCATCTGCACCGTGGAACTTCCTGGTGGCTGTTTGGACATTGAATGGTCCGAAGTTGATCAACGAATTTACATGACTGGACCGGCGCAGCGAGTGTTTACTGGTAGGATCGAATGATTGCCTTTCCCCTTAAGGATAGTTCCGCGACTCACCCCTACTGGCGTGGCACAGCTAAAATGGTGGGATAGGTTGTAGGTTGGGTTGACGCCAGGAAACCCAACAGAATTTAGGGTTAAGCTTTCCTTACTACAAGCCGGAGCGATCGCGTAACCCAACAGGTTAACCTGGAGTTGGGGGAGATCTATAGCAATCCTAAATAGGATGCAACAAGCGAAAAGCTCGAAAGCCAGGTATAGCAAGGGTTTCATTTTTGAAAATTGCCACAACCTAAATAGGATTGCGATATAAGCGTTGATCGGCGCTAAAGCGCAACTACAAGCGCAACTACAAGCGCAACTACAAGCGCAACTACAAGCGCAATCACAAGTATGACTGTTTTTTGCTCTCAGTTACACCAGCGATTAGCAACTCCTCTGAAAATTGGTTCGTTTGAAGTTAAGAGTCGGGTTCTCCAGTCTCCTCTGTCTGGTGTCACAGATTTGGTATTCCGTCGTCTGGTGCGCCGCTATGCGCCAGAGTCGATGATGTATACGGAGATGGTTCATGCAGCCGGATTGCATCATGTCAAGGGTTTATCCAAAATAATGGATGTTGATCCGAATGAAAAGCCGATTAGTATCCAGTTGTTTGATTGTCGCCCGGATTTCCTGGGAGAAGCTGCCCAGAAAGCTGTAGCGGAAGGCGCGGATACCGTGGATATTAATATGGGATGTCCGGTGAATAAAATTACTAAAAAGGGAGGGGGTTCATCGTTACTGCGAGAACCAGAAACAGCGGTGGCGATTGTCCGGGCGGTGGTGGAGGCGGTGTCTGTTCCGGTTACGGTGAAGACGCGGATTGGCTGGAATGATGACGAGATTAATATCCTCGATTTTGCCAAGCGGATGGAGGAGGCGGGGGCGCAAATGTTAACGTTGCACGCCCGTACCCGCGCCCAAGGGTATAAGGGTGAGGCGAAGTGGGAGTGGATTGGTAAGGTGAAGCAGGTTTTGTCGATTCCGGTTATTGCCAATGGCGATATTTTTTCGGTGGAGTCAGCGGTGAGATGCTTGGAACAAACCGGGGCGGATGGGGTGATGTGTTCGCGAGGAACATTGGGGTATCCGTTTCTGGTGGGAGAAATTGACCATTTCCTGAAAACCGGGAAACAGCAAGCACCACCGCCGACGGTAGAACGGTTAACCTGTGCTAAGGAACATTTACAAGCGTTATGGGAGTATAAAGGCGATCGCGGCGTTCAGCAAGCCAGAAAGCATTTGGCGTGGTATACTAAGGGTTTTGTGGGAGCCAGCGACTTGCGAGATCAGCTAAGTCGCATTGATACTGTGGAACAGGGGGTGACGTTGATTGACAGTGCGATCGCGAAGTTGTAATCTGGGGGTGATGGCAAGCCCAGCTCAGTTCTGTCTCACCGGATAAGGAGACAGGCTTGTTTTCATTGAAATTAATCGTTACCATGGGAGCAGTTGTTTAACTATTCAAACAACTTATTTCAGCGATGTTAATTGTCTCTGAAATCACCATTCATCGTTGATAAATTCAGTCGTCACGGCAAGACATTCCGAGACTTTACACGGACGTGGAGAGCGTGTAAGACCTTATTAGAGGCAATGTTTAGTGAAGCGTCAACCCCATTCCGAGTAGGCTCCCTAAAGGTGTCGCTCGGTGAGGATGTCAAATAGTGATGAGCATCGCTGCTGGTTTCAATACGCTAATTTTGTGAGAGATTGAATTGGATGATAATTATCATCCATTATGTACTGTACGCTAGAAGGAGGATATAGTATGACCCAAGTGGTTGTAGGCGAAAATGAAGGAATTGAGTCAGCGCTGCGCCGATTTAAGCGGCAAGTGTCTAAAGCAGGAATTTTTGCAGATATGAAGCGTTTGCGTCACTTTGAGACGCCGATTGAAAAGAAAAAGCGCAAAGCAGTAGCTAGACGACGTAAGCGGCGAGTCCGCTAAGCAATTTCTCAATACCTTTTCATCCAAATAGACATTCCAATCGGGATGTCGTGTGGTGTATTCGCAAAAACCACAGGAATAGTTTGTCAGCCGTCAGTTAGTCCTGACGGCTTATTGAAGTATTTTATAACAATCCCACAAAATGAAGTGGTCCTTGACCACTAATTAACTCCAAAACTAAAGCTAGAAAGCCAATCATCGCCAAACGACCATTCCAGACTTCAGCCGCTGTTGTCATACCCCATTCCCAACGTTCTTGGGGATACATCTTAACTTTTTTGCTGGGGCGCACAACTTCGGCAAATGTTCGTGGCGGCGTGTTTAAGGCATCTACGACTAAGGTGGCGAGGGATTCAATAAAAACGGGATGGGTATTGAGTGCTGGAACTCGCTGGAAGTTTTGAATTCCAGCTTCTTCGGCGATTTCCCGATATTCAATATCAACTTCTTGTAACGTTTCAATATGTTCAGATACAAAGCTAATCGGGACAACCAGCAAGTCTTCGACTCCTTGATTCCCTAACTCTTTCAGTGCATCTTCAGTGTAGGGTTGCAGCCACTCCACAGGACCTACCCGACTTTGATACGCCAGGGTATGAGGGTTGGGGCGATTGAGCGTCTGCATAATTAGATCTGTGCAATGCTCAATCTCTTGTTGGTAGGGGTCTCCAGCTTCTGTGACATAGCTACTGGGAACACCATGGGCGCTGAAGAAAATATGAGCAGCGTCAGGATCATCAAACCGTTGCAGTTCCTGATCAATTAAGTCTGCCATGGCTTGCAGGTAGCCCGGTTCTTGATACCAAGAGGGAATGACCGTGTATTCCAGTTGGTTGAGTTTAGCATCGTCCTGCCAAAGTTGTTCCAGAAGCCGGAAACTGGAACCACTGGTACTGATGGAAAATTGGGGGTATAAGGGTAAAATGACCAGGTGTTCAATGCCATCGCGTTTGACGTGGGCGATCGCTTCCTCGGTGAAGGGATGCCAGTAACGCATACCCACATAGATATTCGCCTCTTGCCCATGGCGCTTTAACTGTTCCTGTAAAGCTTGGGCTTGGGCTTCAGTAATGTGCCGCAGGGGTGAACCTCCACCAATTTGGCGGTAATTCTCTTGCGACTTCTTTGCCCGCATTGTCGAGATTAACCAAGCCAGGGGCTTTTGCATCCACGAAAATGGCAGGCGAATAATTTCGGGATCGGCAAATAGATTAAACAGAAAGGGGCGGACATCCTCTAAATTATCCGGTCCACCTAAATTAAGTAATAATACCCCAACACGACCCATAGCGACCACGACATTCCAAATATTTCATATTTGTTACTGATTTTAACAATATATGCTGGTAATGGTCTGAGTTTTCCGGAAAAAATCTAGATTCTTGATCCTAGCAGAACTATGGCAACCGTATTAAGACCGTTGAGTTATAAGTATCAATGGCTATATGACACGATTTCTCGATTAGCTGCCACCAGTGTGGGTGGAGAACGGCGATTTCACCATCTGCCTTTGCAAGGCTTAACAATTGACTCAGAAACGCAAGTGTTAGACCTCTGCTGTGGTGGGGGTCAGGCGACCCGCTTTCTGGTGGAGTATTCCCAGAATGTCACGGGACTGGATGTCTCACCTTTATCACTGCAACGCGCCGAAAAGAACGTGCCTCAAGCCAAGTATGTAGAAGCCTTTGCCGAGAATATGCCGTTTTCGGAAAATCAGTTTGACCTGGTGCATACCAGTGTAGCACTCCATGAGATGCCACCGTCAGTGTTGCAGCAAATTCTTAGGGAAGTGTATCGGGTGCTGAAACCGGGTGGTGTGTTCGCGCTGGTGGATTTTCACAAGCCGACTAATAGTTTATTTATGCCGGGAGTCGCCCTGTTTCTCTGGTTATTTGAAACGGAAACGGCGTGGCAATTATTGGAGACGGATTTGGTGAGATTGCTGAAGCAGACAGGATTTGCATCCTGTGAACAGCGTCTCCATGCGGGGGGAAGTTTGCAGGCGATTCAGGCAAAAAAGTGAGCAGGAAAAGCAGGGTTTGTAGGGGCGGGTTTAGGGACTTTCGTTTGGCTATGGATAATAACGTTTGTGCAAAACCCGCCCTGACCTGACCCCAATATTAAGATATAACTAAACCTGCCCCGACCAATTACAATTGTTCCTGGATTTCAGCGACTTGGGCTTCTAAGTCTTGAATCCGTTCCTTGAGTTCGATAACTAGGGTAGCGAGTCGGTTAAACCTCTGATCAGAGGATAAGACTCGCGGTGGGGTTCTGGGGGGGACTGATGGTGCTGGCGTTGGGGGATTGAGAGGGCGATTTGGGCTGGGAACTTGTCGAGTTAAGGTAGCAAGCTGAGACTCAATGCGGTTTATTTGCGATCGCAACTGGAAATTCTCGGTTTCTAGGCGCGAGAGGCGTGAGGTTAAAGCGGCGGTGGATTGGGCGGAGGTTAACGGGGCAAAGATGAGAATTCCGATCAGGAATGCTAGGCAGACGATGCCGATTTTCTTGAGCATGATGGTTTAGGGGTGGTGGTAGAGCGATCGCGAATCAGCTTATCCCACTTTCTATGTTGCCAAAGTTGACAGCCAACTGTAGGTTTCCCTGGGGGATTTGAGATGGACAAGATTGAGATGGGCGTAAGCGGATTGAGTCAATAAAATCGGATACTCTTGGCGTCGTTTTTTATAGGTTTGCAGCGCCCATAAGAGAATAGAGTCCCGGCTGAATGTGAGTGTCCAGGTTTCGTGGTTACCATTCCAGAGTTCTTCTTGCTGGATAACCCGTCGCCATGTTCGCCGCAGCAATCGTGTCATCATTACCACTAGGCTGTAATCGAGCCAAATGACTGTATCAGCGCGACTCCAGATGATATCCCGGACTTGGCTATAATTACCATCAACAATCCAGTGATCGCGCTGGAGAGAGTTTTCCACCCGTTGGCGGAAGATATCAGTTGGTACTTCTGTCCAATTGGTTTCCCAGTGTAGGGCGTCGAGTTCAATATGGGGAATGGCAAGACGTTGGCAGAGTTGGCGGGCTAAGGTGGTTTTACCGCAACCCGATGTACCGATAACGGAAATACGTTGGCTGTGAAACATGACCAAGTTCTTAGTGGATTAAACAAGCTGGGCGAATGGAATTCGCAGCTACACAAACAAAGTCCGCCTTCGCGGACTTGCAACTTGTACTTTATCGGAAACCAATAAAAGCAGGTTTTCACATCATATAATCATATAAACACAATTTATAGCGCTACGCGCTGGTGTATTTACATATTAAGAATGGAGGCTTTATCAGGAGAGATTTAGAACGCTTGTACTGTAACTACGCGAGAGCGTACTGCTATATAACCACTAGGAATGATTTAATTGCTCAGTTAGCCATTAATTCCCAAGTAGGAATTATTGATTTCTGTCGATGGTGAATCGGCTGATTTCTGATGTAGTTAGCTATCTGGTCAAGATTATCATGGCTCACACTGAATGCGCCGTAGCTGCCTTGCCTTATGAAGAATTCCCCTGGCTTGATTTCATTCGTAACTAAATGAGAAGAACTTCCTTTAATTTGTTTGATCAAGTTGGAAACCGCTAGAGTAGGGGGAAAACTTATTAATAGATGTACATGATCTTCAATACCGCCCAAGGCAATAACTGTACATTTTAGCTGTTGGCATTCCCCAATAATTGCTGCATAAACTGCCTCCTGGATATCGCTCGTAATCAAAGGCAATCTATCCCAAGTTGCCCAAACACAATGGAGATACAACTGCGTAAAATTAGACCTCATATTTCTTGAACCCGCGAAGGCGGGTTTAGTTTGTGTAGCCGCGATTTCAATCGCCCCTGATTAAACAATCGCCCCTGAACCGAATCATCGGCTAAACAATCGCCCCCTGAACCGAACCATCGCCCTCACGTCGTATACTCGGCATTAATTTTCACATAGTCATAACTCAAATCACAGCCCCACGCCTTACCCGTACCTGACTCATTGCCAATACTCACCGAAATTAAAACAGTATCCTCTTTCAAATACGCCCCACTTGCGGCATTTTGCAAATAAGCACTCGCCGCATCTCGGTCAAAGGGTAAAGGTTGACCCTTGTCCATTAGCACAAAATCCCCCATCTGAATCCGCAAGGCTTCTTGGGAAAAAGGTACACCTGAACGCCCCGCCGCGCCCGCAATTCTCCCCCAGTTGGGATCACGACCAAATATGGCAGATTTAACCAAGGATGACCCCGCAATCGTTCGGGCAATTTGACGCGCTGCTTGATCAGTGGGTGCGCCTGTAACCTGTACTTCCATCAAACACGTCGCCCCTTCCCCATCCCGTGCGATCGCCTTGGCTAAATGTTGGCATACCGCCGTCAGCATCGCCTCTAGCTTTTCAGCATGGGGTCCCATTTCTGTAATCGCTGAGGTGCGAGATTGACCATTTGCCAAGGCAATGAGGGTATCGTTGGTACTGGTATCCCCATCGACGGTAATTTGATTAAAGCTTTTATCTGCCGCCCGACTTAACATTTTTTGCCATAACGGTGTAGAAACCACCGCATCACAGGTAACAAACGCCAACAGCGTTGCCATATTCGGGTGAATCATCCCTGAACCCTTGGCAATCCCGCCAATCCGCACGGGGCGATCGTCAATCGTGGTTTCCAAGGCAATGGATTTTGTCACCAAATCTGTGGTAATAATCGCTTGGGCAGCAGCATTGGAACCCAGTTCTGATAAGCCTTCCACCAATTGAGGAATTCCGGCGAGGAGGGCATCCATGCGAATACGCTGTCCAATCACACCCGTGGAACCTAATAAGATAGACTCTGGAGCAATATTCAAGGCTTGTGCCAATGCCTTCGCCGAGTCCAAAGCATCTTGCCACCCCGCTTCCCCGGTTGCCGCATTCGCTTGACCAGCGTTCACTAAAATAGCACGGGCGCTGGCTTTTTTTTGCAAACGCTGGCGACAATAGGTAACAGGCGCAGCACAAACCTGATTCTGGGTAAAGACTCCGGCTGCGATCGCCTCCACATCCGATACAATCAATGCTAAATCCGGCAGTCCTGAAGGCTTAAGTCCAGCTACTATTCCAGATGCACGATATCCTCTCGGTGCTGTGACGCCACCTGTAATTTCCTGCCAGTCTGACATGATTTTTTTACCTCAACCCTGGTAGTGGTTCGAGTAGCGATTATATCAACACTTAGGGTCAATAATCGGTAAATTTCACTTTTGTGCTGTAATAAGTAGGTGGACACAATAAAAGCTAACGGTGCAGATCGTCATTCGTCATTCGTCATTCGTCATTCGTCCTTTGTCATTTGCTCTCTTATCTTCCCCAGCTTCCCCAGCTCCCTCTGCTCCCCCAGCTTCATCGCTGGACTTTAGATTAAATTTCGCTGGATCTTGCCGATCCATAAACAACAGTGCGCCGTTCTGAAAAGTTATGCTCAGTCATAACAGTAGCGATCGCACGGGCTATTTTTTGTCCCCCAGCCATGGAGGGTTCTATAGGTGAAACTGTGGAATAATCTGTCACTTCATTACAAATCACCCGCAAATCGATTAAGGGTAAACCCGCTTGAACCGCCTGTCGAGTAATACAATCATTAAACATGGATAACGCTGTAAATTCTAACAGACCCATGGCTGGATCGAGGAGAGGACATTGGTCGTAAATGGTACAGAGTACCGTCGGTTTATCCAGTGACAACACCGCGTCCAGCATCTGTTCATAGTTGCGGTTAAACTCTGCTTTCATCGTTGCGATCGCGTCCAACATTTTTGGGGAAGATGGGGTTGATTGAACTAAGATGGAGCCATACTGTAATGCATCATTACCCCCCACACTAATAAATAAGTGGCTGGCGTCCTTGGGTAAGCGCTGGATTTGCGAATCAATCTCCTGAATTGAATCTCCATCCACGGCTAAAAGTGTTGCCTGATCCCCTTGGGGTAAGACATTTTTTAACAAGTCAATGACGGGTAAATCATCAGGTACATAGGCAGCGTTATCGAAAATTGAATCACCCAGAAGAATAATATGTGCCATAATTTTATATTTAGCTAAACAATTCTTAATTACTCAGAAGCCAATACGTCACCATTTCGCCTCTCCCCCTAACATTAATCACTCCTCGTTTTTCCAATTGATAGTGATGTTTAAGTCGCTGATATGTGACTTCCGTGACTTGAATCCGTCCCGCTTCACCCGAGGATTCCATCCGGGAAGCAATATTCACCGCATCTCCCCACAAATCATAGATAAATTTCTTCGTTACAATTACCCCAGCCACAACCGTTCCTGTATTAATCCCAATGCGGATTTGAATATCCTCACCCAGTTCAACTTGAAAGCGTTTCATCGCCGCTTGCATTGCTAATGCCATTTGTGCGATCGCCTCGGCATGATCAGCCCTAGGAATTGGTAATCCAGCCGCTACCATATAGGCATCCCCAATGGTTTTAATTTTCTCTAATCCTAGTTGATCGACCAACTGATCAAACCGGGAAAAAATCTGATTGAGTAATTTCACTAACTCAATTGGGTTTAACCGAGCCGCTAGTGGTGTAAATCCCACCAAATCCGCAAACAAAATCGTGACATCGTTAAATTGTTCGGCAATTACATCGGGATTATTTCTTAACTGCTCAACAATCGGCTGCGGTAAAATATTTAAAAGTAACTGTTCTGACTTTTGTTTCTCTAAATAAAGTTCTGCTTCAGCTTGTTTGCGATCGCTAATATCTCGTGCCACTAAAATAGCCGTTTCTGTAGACAGGGGAGAAATTGTCTCCGCCAACCAAACTTCCTTGCCATCAATGGGGAGAGAATATTCAATCGAAACCGTTTCCTGGCTTGATATTGCCTGGAGAATCCCCTGAAGAATCAGATCCGCTTGGGGGCGTGGCAAATCCTGATCGAGTTTTCTGCCGATCATCGCCTCCGGTAATTTGTAAACATTTGCCGCCTTCGTGGGAATAATATTTAAACAGCGTCCCGAAACATCTCTTACTGTCACCATATCAGTCATGGCGGCAAATAGCGCTTTCATTTCAGCTTGTACTTTCTTCTGTTGCAGCACCGTTCCCAATTGCGCCGCCACACCATTCACCAAATCGCTTAATCGCTGGTCTTCTGAACCGTTGGTATAGGTGAAAAACACCAAAATTGCCAACACAGAAGAGGGAGAACTCAGCAAACAACTGTTACCTTGAGGTGTCGGTTGCTCCGGCTGAACATTAGCAATAATGGGTACACCAAAACTCGTTTTCAAACCACAATCTGATGCTGATTCCAATCGCAGCAAAACATCATCAATTTGACTCAAATCGCTGATCCAGTGAGACTGTTGCGTTAACCAAACCTGTCCCGGAATCTCTTCTCCCGGATAAAACGTGAGTAATTTACTATACTCTCGAAAACCTTCAATGGCTTTGTGCAAATCCGGATCAAGTCCTTGGCGTTGACAATACCAACGACGGCTAGAAATTAAAATTGACTCATCGGTAGAGGGAATCCAAGCTTCACCATAAATCCAACCCGTGATTTCACATAACTTCTGTAAAGCTACCTCTAAAGCCGTATCAAAATCAGACGCCGCATTAATGGCTTGAGACAGGGTTAATAAGAGTTTTACCTCTTCTTCTGCTTGTTTGCGATCGCTGATATCCTGGTGAGAACCCACCATCCGTACAGGCTGTTCGTTTTCATCCCATTGGACTTGCGCCCGTGCCAAAATCCATTTATAACTACCATCTTGGCAGCGCATCCGGTACTCAGACTTGTAGGGAGTTTTTTGTTCTAAATGTTGGTACCATCGGGCTAAAGTTGGCTCAATATCCTCCGGATGCACAAGACGATGCCAAGTTTCGTAGTTGTGGATTATATTTGGGTCGTTGTAACCTAGCATTTGTGCCAAGTAAGCAGAGACAAACATTTCGTCAGTTGTCATATTCCAGTCGAAAATACCATCTTTAGTACCCTGTAAAACTAATTGCCAGCGTTCTTCACTTTTACGTAACGCCGCTTCGGTTTGTTTTTGAGCGGTAATGTCTGTAATTAAACCTTCTAGATAAAGCAATGTACCATCAGAGTCCAAAATGCCTTGACCTTGTTCCCCAACCCACTTTAATTGCCCAGTTGCGGTAATAATTCGGTAAGTCAGTTGGTAAGAACCATGATGATCTAGACCAGTTTGTACCTGCTCAAATACAGCCTCTTGATCGTCAGGGTGAATCAGTTGATTATAGGTGAGTATTTTTTGCTGGGTGAAGGCTTCAACGGAATAACCTGTGAGGTTATAGCACCCTTCACTGATAAACAGCATTGTCCAATCGGAGTCATTCAGACAACGGTAAGCAATACCGGGTATATTGCTCATTAAGGTTGCCAAACTCCGTTGGCTTTCCGCTAAAGCTAACTCAGTTTGGTTGCGTTCTCGCGCTTCCATTGCTAAGGAGACTAAATCAGCCAGTGATCGGGCAAAATTCTGGTCTTCTGCTGTCCAATGGCGAATCGTTCCCACTTTTCCTAAACAAACGATTCCGGCGATTTCACCTCGGATTTGAATCGGTACATCCAGAACCGAGGTGATATTACAGGGAATTAAATAAGATGCTGCCAATTCTTGGGTTCTGGGGTCAGTTTTAGCATAATCAGCGGCAATAACTTGATCCTGTTGTAAGGCTTGAAAATAGTTAGGATACTCTGCTACAGCCAGTTCAATCCCTTGACTATGTTGGTTATGATTCTTGTCAAATAAGTCAAGACATTGGAGTTTCGTCCCCGTTTTGTCAAATAACCAAATCCCTGTGCGTTCAACGCCTAAACTCTGTACACCCGCTTGAGTAATTTCAGCGAAAGCGGCGTTTAAATCGCCTTGATGAATAGCGGGACTTTTGGCTAATTGGGTTAATACGCGGTTATGATTCCGCAGCGCGATCGCACTTTCCCGTAAGGCTTGTTCGGCTTGCTTTAATTTTTGCGTCAAGGCTTGAAGTTGGCGAGATTTTTGCTCCGAAAGCCAGGTTTCTTGAACTCCTTGGCTGACTTGAGATAACATTTCAATCACTAAGTCTGATTGATTAAAGTCGAGTTCTTCAACGCCTAACCAAGGAAGCGGTTTAATCGGTGTTTGACTGCTGTGGAGTACCTGAAATTGTCCACCGGGTAAAACTTGTCCAATATAGGAATGTTTACCCAGATGATGATTGGGTTGAATTTGAATCAATCCCCCCGGTGCAGCAAAACGTTGATTGTATGCGGCTAACCGCACCTGATCCACGGCAAAGGATTGGGCAGATTCGACGGCTAATTTCCACAGGAAAACTTGACTATAAGCCGCTTCAATGGGATCAGATGTCACCCGATTTGTGCCATATTGCGCCTGAAATTCCTGCACAAACCGCTTATTTTCTGGTGTATTTAGACTCTGGAAATAACTCCAACTGGCATAATGTCCAACTGCTGCATCTTCCATCCTTTGCAGCTCCACTTCTGCGACACTGACTGCCAGAATCGGAATCTGATCAGCAGTTATTCCGGCGTCTCGGTATTGACGATAGAAAAATTGATTGCCTTGTCCATTTAGGGTATTGAAAACAACATCCGGCTTAGTTTCTTGAATGCGGGCGATCGCGCCACTAAAATCTGTCTCTGCTAAATCAACATACTCTTCGCCAACAACTTCCCCACCCTGTTGCTTGAGTTGGCAGGTGATAATCTTATTTAAAGTACGGGGAAAAACATAATCAGAACCCAGCAGATAGAAGCGTTTTCCTTTGTGAGATAGTAACCAAGAGACGGCGGGTTCCACTTGTTGATTGGGACAAACGCCTGTATAAAAGATGTTAGGAGACTGTTCTAACCCTTCGTACTGTAACGGATACCAGAGGAGAGCATTTAACGTCTCAACGACGGGTTTAACTGCTTTACGGGTAGCCGATGTCCAACAGCCAAAAATGGTGGTTATTCCCTCAAATTGAATCAGTTGTTGGGCTTGGCGGGCAAATTCTGCCGGATCAGACGCACCGTCAACCACAAGCGGCTCAATGGGTTCACCCAAAACGCCTCCAGCTTGATTAATTTGTGCGATCGCCATCAGTGCTGCATCAATTAATGGTCTCTCACTCAGAGACATTGTGCCAGTTTGGGAATGCAAGATACCAACTCGCACTCCAGATGCAGAGGATGGCTGGTTTAAAGGCAACATGATCAAAGCCTATGGTTATTTTATACAGAGTGTATGAGGAATCATAGATAGTCCTTTTCAAGGTAATTGAGTAGCAACCAGGAGTTTTTGCCAAATTCAATTTGGCTCACAGAAAAATACAGGGAAAAATTCCAACCCTATTTTTATTAAACCAGCAGCCCAATCTATTAGTCAAACTTATAAATTTTAGTTATAGTTTCCCTCATTCCGGACTATCAAACAACACCCAGATTGTCCTACTGGTTAGTTTGGATTCCCGTTTTTGCTTTTTCACCGTCGTGACCCCATGAGCATGAATCCTGATTTCAGCTTTTCAATAGAGATTTAGGTTTTAAATCTAGTCCTATTATACTTTAGTTGAATAGAATGAATTCAGGAAAATTGAGGGTAAATAGTTGAGGTATTTCAGAGGTATTTCAGGTATATTCAGATATATTGAGTTCAGCTCAAATTCAGTAAAATATGGCTAAAATTAGGTTCATCTAAACCGTTATCATTTCTTTCTACCTTGCCTCCTGCATTCTGGCACTACTCCCACTCCACTTTTAAATTGGGCATCAACCGTTGCCAGTTACTTAAAAGCTTTTCTTGCCAGGGCATTTGCCTTGATCCTATAACCCTTAGCTGAGTCGTTTTTTGTTTGCGTACACGAATTACAAATCGAGACAAAACACTCATACCCGAACTGTTGAGAAATTCGAGCTGCTGTAGGTTCATCGTAATTAGGGGAAGTTCTTGAACCATAACCTGATCTAGTAATTCCTCGATAGGTTTATAATCAGTAATTAAACTCTCCCGCAATAAACCCTTGAAGTACACAGTTGTCGTTGTTGGTTCATACCATATTGTATAGTCTTCGGTCTCAATGTTCATTCGATATACTCCATTCTATTTCTGATCACTTAATTAAGTCATTAGTTGTACCATCGTTGTAACTGTTTTTACTTCAGGGTTTTGGTGAATGGCTTCAATTTTCCAGCCCAACTTAGCACTATAATCATTAGTCATGCTGAGAAACCCCAACTGAGATTGCTCACTATTCTCTTCAGCACCTTTTTCTAATTGACGAAAATAAAGTTCATTAACATCTGATCTGAGCAGTTCATCAACAAATGCCTTCAGCTTGTCTAATCGTGCCGGACTAACACAATTTGTAGCAATTAAGGCTAAATTATTCTCCTGTAAACAGCTACTGATTTTTATTGGATGTTTTAACCGATTATCATGAAATTTGACGCAATTCTCTAATAACTCATTGGTGATATAAGTTGCTGCACTCTTGATTTTTAGTTGTCGTTCAAAGGTTTGAATATCGTCCTCTTGGGTAGGAAAGAGATTAGCGATATAGTCTGTCATGAACGCCACAGACAAATACCGAGTTTGCTTGCGGCGGACGCGGGAAATCGCGTGGATATACAATTCCAGCGTAAACAGCTTGTAATCGGCAAGTATATCGTCTCTGAAGTTTCCCAATATCTGATTCTGATTCATATTTATTTCTGCTTGAGTACCACTAACGTAATATCATCAGCGACTTTCTGTTCACCAATATGTCTCCGTACATCGTCAATCACCACTTGTCTAATCTCTTGCGCCGATTTCTGGCAATTACGACTAACAATTTCACATAACCGCTCTAGTCCGTATTGTTTTCGATGGGAGTTATACGCTTCTGTCACACCATCTGTGTATAAGACTATCACATCTCCGGAATCTAACTGTATCTTTTTTTGATCAATAAATTCAGAAATTTCTTCCTCTAACCCCAAAGGAAAACCTAGATGGGTTGTGTTAATCCGTTCCACTTTTCCGCCAGTACGCACGATGATAATATCTTCATGTTGGCCACTGACACCCAATGTACCATTGGCATAATCTAAAACCGCCAACGTTAAATTTCTATAGGGATTAATCCGCTGTATGTTACTGTAAATAGTGCGATTGAGGATATCCAGGAATTTTACCGGATTAGTTTCCTCACTTTCTTGTAAGGTTCGCACCGCCGTTTGAGTCATTAACATCAACACTCCACTTTCTAACCCATGCCCGGTGACATCTCCAATGCTAATTTTGACATTGCCATTCTGTTGAATGACATCATAATAGTCACCGCCAACTTCATCAGCAGGTTGCATAAATCCCGCAATATCTAATCCTTCAATTAAATCCAGTTCCTCCTGTTTGGGTAAAATCATCTGTTGCAGTTTCTTAGTGACGTCGAGTTCAGCACTCAGCCGCAGGTTTTCTTGTTGGAGTTTTTGATTCAGCGTAATAATTTCTTGATGGGCGGCTTGCAACTCTTGTTTCTGACGTTCCAATTCCTGATTTTTCTGTTGTAACTGTTGTGCCATGAATTCAAGCTGTTTTTGGTGGGTTATGTCCTTGATTACAAAACTACATCCAGAAAATCCTTTGACGGGCAAATAAATCGGAGTTATTTCTAAACGGAGATAATACGATAAATGCTGAATCTCTTGGTAAGACTTACGTTTGCTAGTTTTTGCTTTTTCAAAATATTTTTTGACTGAATTAAACTGGTCATTGTCTGATAAATTAAATAGATGTTTATTTAAGAGAGCCGATTCATTTAGTAAAACCCCATGAACAGAGCGAAATTGCATGATTTCCAAGAAGCGACTATTAAATTCGACTAACCGTCCCTCACTATCCAGAATAGCAATACCCTCTGATGAATTTCGCACGATACTTGTCCATCGTTCTCGTCCCAAATAAAACTCTCGAAACAGATCATCATCTTCAGCCAGTATATTCTCAAAGATTGCCAGCCATTCTTTCTCTCGTTTAACCAGTCGCAGACGGGAAATAAATTCGCTTTTATTGATGAATATGACGATAGTTAAGTCCAGGAATCCTTTTTTATATTGACTTAATTTTTTGTGGAATAAAAACCTACCTCTTTTATCTTTACGACTGAATAAGCTGTCTAAGGGCTTTCCCACAATCGACTCCGGAGTACAGGCAAAATGTTCACAAAATTCTGGAGTAACATTGAATATGGTTAGGGAGTCATCTAAGATGAGCATCCCTCCTGTATAAACGGCATATAAAGGGCAATCCTTCACGATATTAGCTCCTGTTTAAAACGTTATTTCCTAAATAGGTTTTTTTTAGGTTGATAAATGTAGTCATGACAACAATAGTTCAAAGTAATTCAACCTGAAATTTACAAGACGTTTCTTGACAACAAATACACTGGCTTTCTTCCGAAGCATAAGTTCCTACCCGTTCCTCAACCGTACCTTCGCCATGCAGCAATGCCATAATTCCCGCCGCGACACCCGTTAACGTAAAACATTGGGGTTCTTTGGCTTCGCCTTTGTATTCTAGATAACCTAAAGCTTCATATCCATTCAGGGCTTCCATTTGCAAACGTTCACCCGGTTCATAATTGATCACATGCCAATTGCCCCAACCCAAAGCATTGGTTACCGCAATTAAGCCATATAAATTATCCGACTCTTCTTGAACCATGGGAGCAATTAACTCATACCATTCTGCTGAAATAATAATACCGCGAAGGGTATTCACCGCACAGACTTCTCCAGCAAATAAAAGAAGATTCTTGGCTGTGCTGAATAACCCTTGCTTTTTCATGCTTTCCATAAACCGAATACAGATTAAATTATAAAAATCCGCAGGGGTATTCGCTAAATAAACATTAAACGCCGGAACTAATCCCTGATTGTTGCCATAAAACGGCATTTCAACCAGAGCGTTAATGATTTTTCCCTCATCAATATTCGATTTAGCAAATTGACTTGTGGGTTTAGATTTAAAGTTTAGGCTTCGCTGCGGCGGATACGTTATAGAATTTGTTCGGGATTGATCAATAATAAACTGACAGGTATCCGCTCCCATATTCATACAAGCTTTTTCTCGGACATACACCGATTCGCCGGTAATTCCATGAATCACGCCTTGCAGATATCCTTCAGTAAACGTACAGACGGGACAGTTGGATTCAATAAATCCGGCTTTCCATCCTTCGACAAAGTGGGAACTACTGGAGGTAACGATGCCTTGACTAATTTGGGAAAAGTCCAAACATCCATATCCTAAGTGAGCATAGAGTTTGGCGGCTATTTGCCATTTATCGGCTAAGGTATCTTCCGGTTCAAAAAAATTATGGATATAATCGGAAAATATTTCTTCAGCCGCCGATAAAATAATCGCTTTGCCATTAATTTGCTTAGTGCCTTCGATAATATTTTGCAGGCGAGCGTTATAATGATGGCAGTGAATCACGACCTCTTTTTTGCCAATAATGCGGCGATAGGTATGAGGGTCAAACTTTAAATTGAAGCGTTGGGTTAAGTTTTTTGCTGTTGGAGTATTCATGGGTTGTGAGTGAGTGGCGGTATAACGTTGTTCAGGATACTCTTTTGGAAAAGACATACGAGTGGTTAGCGCTACCCCTACCCTGGCTAATAGAAGCGTTGGGTAGCTAACTTTCCACGGTATGTGGTGCAACGTGAGTTGGAATTGTGTAGGGGCGGGTTTCACCACTATCTTTTCGGTTGCAACCGGATGTAACTAAACCCACGCCGACTCAGGTTTTTAGACGTCCCGTGAAAAGTCAGGGTTTGGGAGGAGTCAGGTTTTCGCATTTACTATGGAAATGCTACATACAGAGTTTATTGCCTAGTAAGGCTGCCATGAACGATGAATCCTGAGCCGGAGAGTGTATTCTATGCAACCGAAAATGGCTATAGTTTGAGATTATATCAGTTTATAGAAAAATAGGAGCAACCACCGCAAAGGAAAGAGACGTTCCACCGGAACGCCTCTACAAGGTTAAACAATGGATAATTTGGTAGCTTCTGTTACCTTTTTTGAAGAATTAAATCAAAGCGTAAACCTTGGCTTCCCACGGAAAAATCGGTTCTCTGCCCACCCATTCAGGAGGAACAATGCGGTCTTGGGTGATTTCTTTCCACTGCTTACCTGCTGGAGTGGGAGACCAATTCGGGACTTTATATTCAGACCCGACAGGCGTTCCATAGTCGGAAAAATTAGCCACAACAATCACGCATTCATCTGCTTTTTTGCCACGCCGCCAGACTAAGACCCGTTTACCTTCATGGAAATCGGCATGAATAAACTCATTATCATTCACCGCTAACGCCTGAGATGAGGTGCGGAAACGAACTAACCGGGCTACATACTGGAAGATGCGTTGTCGCCAATCCTCTTGAACTCGACTATAGTTAACGGGGTCAACCTGTTTATGATCTGCATGTTCATCTGTAATATCGAGATCTTGCTGATCCCCAAATTCATCCCCTGCCAAAATCATCGGAATACCAACAGCAGTTAAAAGACAGACAAATGCCAGCTTAATCCGGGGTTCAGTATCGTAAATTCCATTATTGATCAGGTAGTTATAGAAGCGCTCATTCCCTAAGCCACCTACATCATGGGATGTGAGATAATTCACGGCTTGAGCGCTATCAGTGAAGCCGAGAAAACGACAATCAATCAGTTTGCGAACACTCCATTCAAAGCTAGAGTCATTAAACGCATTCTTGCCTAAAATAACTTGTCGCAGAATCTGCTTAAATTTTTCGTTCCAGAGTCCATCTAAGCGATTTTGGTGAACCAAGGCTAAGGGGACACTTAATTCTTCACCAACAACCAAAAAGTGCTTACTTGAACCGCCCCGTTTTTCCCAAAGGGTGCGGGCTAACTCTCGGAACTTTTCTAAAAAGTCATAATTCCCAACATTATTGACGCTATCCAGTCGCAAACCATCCACCCGATAGTAGTTCAGCCAATGAGCCATATACGCTTTCATATATTCTCGGGCTGGCACAAACCAGGATTTTTTGCCCAGAATTGGATGATACCCTTCGTTCCAATAGTTGTACTTAAATAAATCACCGCCAAAGCCGTCACGACCTGCTTGTTCTGGATCACGTTGAGGATCGCCCGGTGGTCGCCATTGAACATAAAAATCCAGAAAGTTGATGTTTTGATACGGATTATTTCGGGAAAACGCCATCACCATATCAACAAAGAAACGCATTCCCAATTGATGACACACTTTAATTAAATTGGCTAAATCCGTGGATGCAGTTGGCGCATCTTGACCTTCTGGATGTCCTAAATCAAAATCAGCCGCAAAAAAGTTAGCTGTGCCATATCCCCATTCCAGCTTGTCATCACTATCGGCTGGGGGCAATAATTCTAAGGCATTGATTCCTAATTCCATCAGATGCGCTTTCCCATCTGTTAACGCCTCAACATGGCAAAAATTAGGAGATGCAGTTTGAGGTTGCAACAAAGACAGCACATCCTGAAACGTACCGATTCCGACCTCTCGATTGTCCTCTGTTTTTCCTTGAGTCCAACGGGTTGGTAGTTCATAGATAACCAGTTGATTATTCGCGGGTAGGGTGTCTAATGGGGGTTCTCCTTCCCAATTCACCGTTTGTCCCCCCGGATCACAGGGTATTAATGAGCCATTCTGATACAAAATAACACTAGCCGGATCATGACTGGCAATACCGCCGTCCTCATCAGGAATAGGGGCGATTATCCGGCGGTCTACAGTTGTGGCGGTTGGATCGGTGCAATAGAGAACTTTGTTAATATTGTCTGGGTTGTAGGGTTCCGTGTTGCGGATTTTAAACCAGTACAGGTAAACTTGCCCATCTGTTAACCCACAGGCTTGAGCCGAGACTTCCCACAACTCTGGAAACTCGGGAGATTGGCTGAGGGGGTATTCCCCAACTTTCTCGAATCGATCTGAAGCTTTAGCTGAAGGTTTCGCAATGTAAACGCTGGGCGGTGGTTGGGATATACCCGGACGCCACAAGACGAAGTGGGTTTGCTTGCGGCTCAATAGATCGACGAGCATAGTATAGGTCTCCTGAATGGGAATCTTACTTTAGGTTGATCCGTACAACCGACCACCATTCTATTCTGGGGATTTAAAAAGTCAATTGTCGGGTTTCCCTTTAGCCACTGTAGGGGCGGGTTTAGGGTATCAATTCAGCTAGTCACCACTAACTGAACAACAAAACCCGCCCTCCTCACCGATAAATGAACAACAAAACCTACCCCATCTTCCCATAACCAACCCAATCATGAGCCAACTGCAACATCGCTGGGTCGTCAATGCAGCCGAAGCCAAGAAACTCATCAAACAAAACGCCGCAACTGTGCTAGATGTTCGCCAGCCGATATCCTGGTTTTTCAGTCATGTTCCTGGTGCGGTTTGGTTAGGATGGTGGCAATTCTTAGAGCAACTGTTACCCCCGAACGGAAAACTGCTCAAAGACGCAAAGATACTCGAAGAAAAACTTCAGAAGTTAGGGATCTGTAACCGTAAACCTGTTATCGTGATTGGCAATCCCCCTAATAACTTTGGCGAAGAGGGGCGAGTGGTGTGGATGTTGCGGACTCTGGGACACCCGCAAGCGGCTTTTGTGAATGGGGGACAGGCGGCGCTGATGTCTGTGGGAGTTCCCACGGTTTGGGGATTGACTCGTCCAGCACCCGGAGACTTTGTTGTCAAACCTACACCCTTCTGGACGATTCAGCGCCATCAATTGCAAGACAATTTGACAACCCAAGCGTTTGTTGTCCTGGATAGCCGTTCACCAGAAGAATTTGCTGGCGCTACGCCCTACTGTGAAAAACGGGGTGGACATATTCCTGGTGCTGTGCATTTCCATTTCCAAGATTTGATGGATAAAAGAGGGTACTTACTTTCCCCAGAGGAAATTATGACTCGGCTACATCAACAGGGATGCGATCGCGAGACTCCGATTGCTACCTATTGTACAGGGGGTGTGCGCTCTGCTTTTATTGTCGCGGTGCTAACTGAGTTAGGATATACCTGTGTCAAAAACTATCCTGGTTCGATGTGGGAATGGTCAGCTTATCCAGCTAGAACTCATCCAGTAAATAAGTAAAACGTAAATAACCGACACAGTAGCGAGCGAGACGCTCGCACTACAACAACTTTTCCTCTTCTCTATTCCCTATCCTATTAAGAGTCCCCTCCCCTTACTCAAAAACTTATTCAACCAGCCCTCAGTGATTTTACGGATTTCCCTTTCACTGCTTTGCCAATATACATCAGGGATGTGTTATCACTAATCTTAGCTTGAAATCCTCCAGTCTTTTTATAGTGGATATAGGCACAAATATTTTGATATAAAGAAACCCCGAATAAGTCAAATCCTTTAATATCTATATCACTAAAACCAACTTGCCATAAAACACTTCTTAATTCTTGAGGTTGAATAAACTTGTGCCAATCATGAACACCAATGGGTATTTCTTGTAAAATATCTTCCAACACTACTATAAATATTAGTTTTGACTTTACGGTTCGATTAATGGTATCAAAAAAGAAGTATCCCTGCGGTCGCAAAACTCGATAAATTTCTGCCACGGTCTTTTGCCAATCGACAACATGTTCTAAGACATCCACACAAATGACAGCATCAAAGGTATCATTTTGCCAAGGTAAAGCTTCAGCTTGCCCAACGCTGTAGTCAATCTCCCAGCCCTGAGTTGGGGCATGGTTTCGAGCGCTGATGATGCATGGATAAGAGCGGTCAATTCCGGAGACAATTGCTCCTTTTGCTGCCATAAACTCACAAGAATATCCCCCGCCACAGCCAACGTCTAAAACCTTCAAGCCTTGCCAGTCTCTAACATAAGAATCAAAAAAATTAAATCGAGGTGAATTGAGATAAGAAAGGGTATATATTTTTTCATTGGGTTGCCACCATCGGTCAGCCATGCGGTCATAAAACTCTAAATCATTTCGTTTTCGGGGGTGATTTTTCATCATTTCAAGGCAAAATCTATATATTTATCCTATTTTGAAAGCTCTAAGTAAGCGGTCACACATTTAAATTGGGAATGAGTAGCGAGCAAGATGCTCGCATTACAACAGTTTTTCCGACTACTTAGACCAACACTATCGATCAATCATGTCATCTTCTGTATCCATTATCATTCCTACCCTGAATGAGGCAAGTTGTTTAGAACGTACCTTGCGCCATCTCAATGTGTTGACACCTCCTGCTTTAGAGGTGATTGTGGTGGATGGTGGAAGTGAAGACGAGACCGTCGCGATCGCGTCATCCGCCGGAGTACAGGTTATACTCTCAAAGGACGCTGGACGTTCGATTCAGATGAACCAAGGCGCACAGCAGGCAAAAGGAGAGGTTCTCTGTTTTCTTCATGCTGACACATTAGTGCCAGATGATTTAATATCAGTGATTCAGCAGACTTTAATTGACCCCACTGTCGTCTGTGGCGGATTTATCTCCCTGATGGCAGGTTCACGAACAACACGCTGGGGAATATCGTTGCATAATTACCTGAAAACTTACTATGCACCTCTACTATTTCGACCTCATTTATTTTGTCGGGGATTGCGCCTGCTGTTTGGGGATCAAGTGATGTTTGTTCGCCGCTTCGATTTCTGGGAATGTGGCGGGTTTGATCCCACGTTACCGATTATGGAAGAGGCGGATTTATGTCTGAAGTTAGTCAAGCGGGGACGAATTCGTTTGGTGAATCGAGTGGTTCAGAGTTCTGATCGCCGCGTAGCACGTTGGGGATCACTGAAAGCAACGGCGATTTATATTTATGTGGGTGTCTTGTGGGGGTTGGGAATGCCCGCAGCCTATCTGAAAAAATTTTACGAGGATATTCGCTGATCGTTAAGTGTCCAGTCGTAGTCCAGGTAAATAATAGGAGTATCAGACGCGATCGCACTCTCAGTTTTCAGGTAAGCGCGGATATAATCGGGGATGGAGTCAGCGACGTTGAGAAAGTCATCCCCGTACCATTTGAAGATGCGACTACAATAAAGGGTTTGATTCGATTGCTCGTATCGAACTTTATCAGAATTATTAATAAAGCGACTGGCGTCTTCCTCTAATTGGTTGCGTACCGATTCTGCCCAATACGCACCCGGACGCAGCAAAGGACAGCCAATTGCTGCACAAACCAAGGCAAAATGAATGCGGGGTTCGTTGAAGTCGCGGCGAAGGATTTTATGTTCGATTTGGTTGAGGCTGTAACGGCGATTGGGTGGCAAAGGATGGATAAAGAACCAGAGAAAGGCTAGCCAGTTAGGGATACCAAAAATCCGGGGTAGGATGGAGTTGATCGGGTAGCGTGCCAAAATGGAAGCAATCACAGAGGCATTGTAGAGGTTAATCCATAGCGCTAATCGTTCATCGGGATTGGAGAGAGAGTTGGGATCGAGTTGTTCTACAGTCTTTAGCCAATTCATCAGGGTTTGGTATGAATGTTTTGACCAATCCTGATAATTGACGCGACCATTTTCATCAACGTATTGGCGTAATAGTTGATCCCAGAGGGTAAAGTCAATCATCTCAGTCGGTGGTAGTCAGATTTGTCGCGATCGCGTTGTTCTTTACAGCTAAGTCGATCGACCCTATTCGATCATAAACGGCTAATGCCGAATCCTGCGATCGCAAGCGACATTAAGGAAACGTGACGATGAAAACTAACCCAATGCCACCCCAACCGGATATCGAACCCTCCTCCACGGTTAAACCCTCACCACCTGTCGTCGAAAATCCGGACGCGAAAACTGTTCCCTAATCTCAACCGTTAACTTTAATTGTGTCCGCCTACTTATTCCACCAACCCCTGATAACTTAGCTTGTGGTGGCGCTGTCTTTGCTTTCAGCCAAGCTTGGTGCTGATCAAGCCTGGTTTAATAAGTAAAACTTTTCAATTTTATGTTTGAGTTTTAATATTCTCAAGATAGTCAGATTTAGGGCTGGCAGAAAAAGTCACTGGCAAATCCTGAGTTGACGGGGGTTTGAGGTTGTAGTATGTTGTTGCGATAATGTTGTATTGGGTGTTTTTTGTAGCAAATTTTTTAACTACATCGCTTAAACGCCTTGAAAAGGCGTATTTTCATCCTCTCTACTGTCGTAAAAATTTAAAAAATACAAATATATTACATTACCTAATTTTTAGAACTCACAAAGGGACGAATTTGACAAAAAAGTCGTTTAGTGCATTAGCCAGGAATTAAAATAGGTATGATTAGGTTAGGACTTATGCAAAGCCTCTAAGTGTTCTATGTGTAGGGTGTGTTAGCGTAGCGTAACGCATCTTTGCCAAGATATATATGTGGTGTAGATACGTTAATTACAGATGCACAGAGCAATAAAACTATGCGAGAAAAAATCGTTAAACTATTATTTACTCCTATTCCGGGAACCAAAAGTATAGAACAAGGGCTGTTCAGAGTTATTGGTATATCATCAGCTAAATTAAGACAGTGGTCAATTCCCAGTTTAATTTTTCTCCTCAAGTCACTTCGCTGGTTCGTACCGAGTGTAATTGGATTATTAGCTATCTGGATGATTGGCGGTAATTTCCTCGCATCTCAGCAGGAAAAGGAAATTGAACAGGATATCGAAGAATTTGTCGAACGGTTTCCGGATACTGAACCAAATGATTCGGCGTTGAAGTTGCGAGCTTTGATGGCAAAATTGGGAATACCTGGTGGTGGTGCGACTGAGTTTACTTTCGACGTTTATACCAGGTCTCATCCCGGTTTTGCTGTTTCTGAAAGTGACCGACAGGCTTTTGAAGCAATTCGGGAAGAACTAGGGGATTATTTGGATGCTCAAATAAGCAAACCTAATGATACAGTCGATCCAATACCCGATAAATTAAGGCAATATTTGATGAATAATAAGGAAAATATAGAAACTATTCGTCAGCATATCTTAAATAATGAAGTTCCACAGTGGGAGAGAGATATGACTCCAATAGTGGAGAGTGATTATACGTTTGGTTTTCCCAGTCATTTGAATTTAATTAATTTACAAAAGGTAATTTTACTGGATGTCTTAGAAAAAAATAGCCGTGGTCAAGTTAAACAAGCCGAAGAAATGCTAGAGGTATCCTGGAGACTCAATCAGTCACTTCGTAACGACTATTATCTTATTAGTCAATTGGTTGTCTTAATTATGGGTAGATATAGTACAGGTGTAATCAGAAAGCTTGAATATCTTCCCGTAGAGTGGCAGCAGCGCTTGCTAGAACATGACTACCATCAATCAGTGTTAATTTCTCTAGAAACAGATTTTTTATTTGAATTCAACTTTATGCGAAGTTCACCTTTATATTTACCTCTTGTATATTCAACTGAAGAGGTGTTTAGTCCGGAAGATTTATTATTGGCTTTCCTAATCAAATTTCCTATTTTCAAACCTTATCGTCGCTTTTCTGCAATTGATACGTATAATATACAAATAAAACGTCTGGCAGAATCGAAGCAACAGAATATATGTTTGTCAGATTCAGCTGCATCAGCAACAATTGATACAACTCCAGCCTGGTGGAATATTCCCGGTCAGACAATAGTACCAGCCAGGTTCAATGGACATCACAGAGCAACCCAATATATGCTTGAATTAGAATTAACTCAAAAAATATTGCAGGTTAAAGCAATAGCCGCAAAAACCGGAAAATGGCCCCCGTCAGTCCCGAATATGGAGTCTAAGATTTGTCCTGGTGTTGAATGGGTTTATCAAGTGTCTCCTGATGATACAATGTCAATTTCCCTAAGTGAGCAACCTGAATGGTTAACCGAAAGAATAAAAAATCAAAATGCACTTCCTCTAACCTACCGCACTCGGCGAATTCCCGATTATGATAAATCACTGAATTAAGCGGAACGGATAGCGCTAAAGCGCAACTACGAACGAACTTTTATCAATGCTATGCTTACACAAGCTAAACGAAATGGTTTTACCTTCATCATAATTTGCTGTATCAGCCTCTCATTTCCTCTGGTGAGTGTGAGTCAGGGATGGGGACAAGAATCTGTTGATAAAGAGACGTCCTCTTATATAGAACAATTAAAAAAAGATGACGATTGGCGCAAGCGCAGTCAAGCCGCTTCAGCGTTGGGGGAAATGGGTTCAGAAACCGCTATTCCAGCGTTAATTACCGCCCTAAAAACTGAGCAAGATGAGGTGGTTCGCCTCAGAGCAACTTTTGCCTTAATCAAAATTGGTTCACCTGCTATTCCTAGCTTAATCGAAACTCTTAAACATAAAAACGTATCGGCTCGTTATAGTGCGACTTTTGCTCTCAGTCAAATGGGTTCACTGGCTTTTCCTAGCCTGACTGAAGCTTTACAGAGTCAGGATGAACTCATTCGTATTAATGCAGCGTCTGCTATCGCTAAAATTGCTGAAAATCGCCAAGATAAGGTAGAGCGTCTATCCACATCTGATTTAGTGCAAGCTATCTCTAATTTAGAACAGGCTCAAAATCGTATCACTTCTTTCCAAAATATTGAGACTACCCTCAATCCAATTGATGAAAGCTTTAAACAGGAAGACATCGAAACAATACGAGACTCTCTAACTATTCTGAACGCGGAACGGGGCGATCGCATTCGATCTAAATTTTCGAATGTAATCTTGATTGCCCTCGCATTACTATCAATCATCGGTGGTATAATTATCTGGCGTCGCCCTGACTTATTCTTGCAGTTCAGTCGAGTTCTTGTCCAATCTAGAGAACAGAAAGAAAGATTTGATTACTTTCGCTCACAAGTCCAGGAATTCTTCCAACACACAGGCGCAACCACCAGCCGTCAAGGGAAACGGAGTCTCAAACTTATCTCAATTCCAGGTAGATTGAAATCCTATACACCTTTACCAATCATGCTAACTCTTGACCAACCTGTTGCCGAAGATGTAACGGAGTTGGTCAAACAATTTAGCCAATTAACCGACAACTCTCAACAAAAAGCGGGTATCTTGTTGTATCAAGAACCACCAGATACCTTATTCCGAATGCGGATGGCGGAAGTTAGACTACGCGACCATTTTATCCTGATTCCGATTCCTTTGGCGGCGATTGAACAGGCGTTATTAGATAGTAGCAAAGCTTCTGGACTTTTAGCCCAATATACAGACCGCTATTTACCCGGTGCTGACTTGTTTGATGATCGGAATGCTATTGGCGATACTCTCTCGTTTTTCGGTCGTGTCGAACTTCTCAATCCTCTGGAAGAAGAACTACGTCGTAACCAAGGAATTGGACTCTTTGGCTTACGCAAATCTGGCAAAACCTCCATTCTCCTACAACTAAGTTTTGCCATGCGCCAGCATCCCGTGGTTCATATTGACCTGCAACGCTATGGCGGAAAACAGCGTTATGGGGCTGAATTACTCAATCAAATCCTACAACAACTGAGCAAATTAGTGAATGAACACCATCCTCAATCAAAGGGTACTGACTTAAGCTGGGTTCGTAGTAGGCACTTTAGTGCCGGAAGCGCTAAAGCGCTCACTACAAACTTTAAACCCTTTCCCCAAGATAGCCCAGCGCCTGATTTAATCTCTGAATTCACCCAGCGCATCAATACCTTATCCCCCTTACTCCAAGCCGCCGGATATCACTTACCCATTCTCTGCTTTTTAGATGAAATCGAACGCATTCTTCCCACAAAAACTGACCCCAAAGAACGCACCGAAGAATTCAACGCTTGTTTCGGCGTACTGCGAGTATTAAGTCAGGAACAGCGCCAACTCTCCTTACTGGTGGCTGATGTCCATGCGGACTGTAATCGGATTAATCAATGGCAACAACCGGATGTCCCCACCAATCCAGTGTTTAGCTTTTTTAAAGAATACTTTGTCTCTCCCTTTTCCCAATCTGAGACAACCCGAATGCTGACGGATATTGGTGAACTAATGGGCGTAACCTTTGACCAAGCTACTCAAATCGCCATCCATCGAGAAAGTGGTGGACATCCCTTTATTGCCAGACAATTGGCAAGTTTACTCTTTAACAAAGTCGCCCCGGAAAATAAGGGCAAAATTAACCTATCCGCCGCCCAACGCTATCTGAATAAACCCTTTACCTATTCCGGTGTACTCAAAGACTACTTTGGACAAAATATTTGGGCAGATTTAGACAAGCGTAATTTTACCTGTGCGATCGCGCTGCTGAAACTCCTCACCTGTAACCAAGAGACTCAGCCGCAGATAACCGAGGAAGCCTTATTTGCCCGACTCAACCCCGAATTCACCGAAAGCCAATGTCTAGACGCTCTCCTCTGGCTAGAAGCCGTAGGATTAATCCATCGAGACGCGATCGCGAATAAGGATTACTATCAGTTACAGGTTCCCCTTCTATCCCGCTGGCTACAGATGCAAATGAAACCCGAACAGATGCAACAATGGCAGCTATAATAATATCATTTTACCCATTGAGACAACAACGAATGACAAATGATGAATGACGAAATCATCTCCTGGAAAATCCTCATCCCCACTCTCTTGACAGAAAACTAACTTCTCTGTGTAATCAGTGCGAATAAACTCTCACCTCCCTACCCAAATCTCGGCAATAAATCCGTGAAATCAGTGTTTTGACAAATGACCAACACCAATCGCCCCTTCGATAACTTTAGACTCGCTATCTCGAAGCCCGACTACTTTTTCGGACGCCAGGAACTCCTCGCCAACGTCATGCGATCGCCTTTTCAAGTGAGAATCATTCTCGGTGGACGCCGCTTGGGTAAAACTAGCACATTAAATGCCATTCAATGGACGCTATTTAACCAAAATAGCCGTGCTTTTCCCGTTCTCTTTAATTTACAACAAGAGCAACCCGAAAGTCTAGATAACTTCCGATATTTGCTCATTCTCCGACTACAAGAAGCGCTTATCCAAAAGCAAACCCAATCGTCAAACGCTGAGTCTCGATTAGGCTTGAGACGAACCTATCGCCGCTTACTCAGACAGTTTTATGGCGGCGAAATTGGCATATCTGGATTTAAATTAAATGTTACCAATCCCCATCAAGAACGGCGTTTAATTCACGAAGACTTCCGCCAAGATTTATTAAGAATTATTAAACACCTGCAAAAGCACAACCTTGAAGGCATTTGCTTTCTCTTAGATGGCGCATAATTTATTGTTCGCCAAGAGTGGGCAAATGATGCTTGGAGTTATCTGCGGGGATTAAAAGACACTGACACCGCTATCAACCCTTTCTTAGGATTCTGTTTCTCTGGCTATCGTGACTTGAAAGATTATCAGCAACGAGTCGGTTCTCCGCTGTTAAATATTGCTGATGTAGAATGGTTAGGGACATTAACTGAATCCGACACGCGATCGCTGATTGTTCAACGCAGTCAAAATGAAGGTGTTCCCCTCACAGAATCGGGAGTTAATACGATTCTAGATTGGGCTGGATATCATCCCTATCTCACTCAACAACTCATGAATGAAATTTTCGATGATTATCAGATGGGTAAATCCCGTTCGACTGAGAGTTTTATGCTGCATCAACAACGAAAACATGACCGCGATTTTTCCGCTTGGTGGGATGAAGATCAACGATCTTATGGTTTTAGTCAGGTAGAACAAACTGTTTATCGTACCCTCGTTCAACAGCGAGAGGGAACGGCTGAGACAGTAGCAGAACAAGCACAATTGAGTTTTGGACAAGTTGCGGATGCGCTGGAAGTTTTGACGGGAACGGGTGTGATTCGCCAACTAGATGATGAGCGATACAGGATGGGTTCAAAACTCTTTGAGGAATGGGTGGTACGGGAGAGAGGTTAAGAAGGATGAGATTACTTAACAATCCTTAATTATAACATAATTATTCGATAAAGTCAATTAAGGTTTGATCATCAAAAACACTCCCACAGCAATCATGATACAGCCTGCCATCATATTTATTCCTTTTCTGATTCTAGAACTAATCAGTAATCGCGCTTTATCCGCCATGAATGCATAACCAAGTTTAACACCGCCTACAGCTACGGTAGTAATCGCGATAATGATGAGAGTATCAAGATAAGAGATTTGGGACAGATCAATAAAAGCTGGGAAAAACCCCAGATAAAATAAGGTTGCTTTTTGATCGGCTAATGTAATAGATAGTCCTGCGATAAAACTAGACAGACAAGAAGATTCCATAACGGCGGCTGTCTCCACATTATTCAATTTTGCCCGACATAACCCTATTCCCAACCCGATAAGATAAGCGCCACCCAAGTACTTAATCAGGAAAAATAATCCTCCCATTTTTGCTGCCAGCAGTGATAAACCCCAAATAGCGATGATAATGAAGATAATGTCACCGACTACTATTCCTAGAGTGGTGAAAACACCATGAATAAATCCAGATGTAGCGGATCGGGTAGAGACAGTCAATACACTGACACTGGGAATAGAAGCCAGAACAACCATCGCACTGAATAATGCAACAATGGTGCTAAATGTCATACTGCTTTTCATAACAGTTGAATCGTTAATTGTGGGATAGGTTGTAGGTTGGGTTGAGGTACGAAACCCAACAAGGTGAAGGTGCAATGGGAGCATGGATTTGATAAAGGGCACGATAGTATCGTGCCCCTACCTGATCAATTTAATCAGTTACATCTAATTTAAGATGAATGGTACTGAATTAAGGCTGGTGGGCAATGCCCACCCTACGGTACATCAAATGTCTAACAGCGATGTTGGGAGCAACGCACCATAATCTTTGATTTGGTGTGGGAGGATGTCACGATGACTGATTGAGAAACGCCTCGATCGCGTCAGCAGCCAGATGGCTAATCGGTTTCCCTTGACTGGCGGCGGCGTCTTTGAGACGGCTGTACAGATCATCATTGAGGGAAATCCGATGGCGGGTTTTCTTGGTGGGTTTGGGGAATTCATAATTAGCCGAATAGTCTCGAATCGCATCAAATCCCACGCGATCGCAAAAATCACCGAAACTTTCCCCGAGTTCGCGCTGTTGCTTGAATTGCATGAACATGGGTTCGAGGAAGGATTCGAGTTCCTCAATCGGTAGTTTGTCGATATAGGCTTGTGCTAACCTCGTCTGATCCGGTGAACCGCCTAACCAAACCTGATATTTTCCAGGCGCACTGCCCACGAATCCTAATTCTGCCATGTAAGGTCTGGCACATCCATTGGGACATCCTGTCATCCGGATGACAAAATGGTCATCCTTTAATCCCAGCTTGTCCAACAATGTCCGAATCCGCACCGTAATTCCCGGAATTGCCCGTTCTGATTCAGTAATTGCTAACCCACAGGTGGGAAGGGCGGGACAAGCCATGGAATAGCGGACTAAGGGTTCGATTCCCTCTGGGGTAATTTGCACCCCGTGTTGGTTGAGAATCTGTTCAATGGATTGCTGCTGATCCTTTTCAATCTCATAAAGAATGGCATTGTGATTGGGTGTCATCCGCATGGGTAGGTCAAATTGCTTGACAATTTCCCGCAGGGCTGTTTTGAGTCGGAAATTGCCCTCATCTTTAACTCGCCCATTCTCAATGGAAATGCCTAAAAATAACTTACCGTCTCCTTGCTCGTTCCATCCCAGATAGTCTTTGTATTTAAAGGCGGGGAGGGGTTTGTAGGGGGCGATAGGCTTACCGAAGTAGTCTTCAACTTGAGCGCGGAACTTATCAACCCCCCAATCATTGATCAGGTACTTCATTCGCGCATGACGACGATTAACGCGATCGCCATAGTCTCGCTGAGTTGCCACAATCGCTTTGATCAAATCAAAGATATCATCTTTTGCCACATAGCCAATCGGATCAGCCATACGGGCAAAGGTTTCCTCTTTGTTATGGGTGCGCCCTAAACCACCACCCGCGAGAACATTAAATCCTTCCAATTCTCCCTGCTGATTCATCATCACCACTAAGCTGACGTCTTGGGTGTAGAGATCAACGGAGTTATCGCCGGGAACAGTAACACTACACTTAAACTTACGGGGCATATAATGTTCCCCGTAAATCGGTTCTTCTTTATCCGCAAATATCGTACCGTTGCCATTACGCTGACGCGCCGCTTTCACCTCTGGGGCTTCTTCAGCGCTAATTGCCTTTTCCCCATCCAGCCAAATTTCGTAATAAGCGCCCGTCTGAGGGGTTAATAAATCGGCAATTTTATTGGCATACTCCCAGGCATATTGGTACTCTGGACGAGTTTTGAACGGGGCGGGAGGCGCCATGACGTTGCGATTTAAGTCCCCGCAAGCGCCGAGGGTGGAACCGAGATTGCGGACAATCGCGGCAATGGTTGCCTTTAAGTTCTTTTTGAGAATACCGTGAAGCTGAAACCCTTGGCGAGTGGTGACTCGCATCGTATGGTTCCCGTATTCATCGGAGAGTTGATCCAGCGTCAGATAGAGTTGAGGGGGGATAAACCCGCCAGGAGAACGGGTTCGCAGCATGAACTGATAGTCTTTTTCTTGCCCTTTAACCCGGTTATCGCGGTTGTCTTGCTGGTAAGACCCGTGAAATTTCAGAATTTGTACGGCATCACCACTGAAGTGGGTGGTGTCTTCCAGCAACTCACTGGCGACGGGTTCGCGTAAGCAGTTACTGCGTTCTTTTATGCCTTCAAGTTTAGACGTTTTCTGTACGGAGGGATTCTGAGATACAACCATGGATGCTATAAGTCCGAACGGATCAGCTATATTACCGTAACTCTATGGGGATTACGTTGGATACTCTGATCGTAATACCTGGGTTATCGGTGTGGGCGACGACTTTGATATAAATTAAGATTGCTGTCTTTGCTGGCGGTGCCTGTGCGATCGCAAATCAGAGAGCTAGTCTAGCACAGGCTTGTCCGGAAGACCCACTTAAAGTTCAATGTCACGCTCCTGGTATGCTGGCGTTGCACAGCCCACCCTACGGTATATCAAGTTTCTCAATCTCTTTTCTACTCAGTCCGGTTATTTCTGTAATGGTGTCAAGATCAGTCCCTTTTTGTTTGAGTTTTCTGGCTACGTTAATCTTTTCTTGCTGTTTGCCTTTCTCAATTCCCTCCAATCTTCCCTCCTCAATTCCCTCCAATCTTCCCTCTGAACGCGAACCTTCGATCATGCTAACTTCATAGCGCCGATTCTCCATAAATCTCAGGTAGTTGGCTCTTTCGGCGTCACTCAAACTATCGACGAGTAAATTCTCCTTCGCTAAAGCTAGCCCTTGGGCGGTAAATTCTTCTTTGATTTGGCTCTTTTTCAGAAAATATATCCATTCATCTAATGGCATATTCACCACTTCGTTAAAGTTGTTGACTTTAATCACATAATACTCGGGAAAACCTCATATACCTCGTGAATATTAAACAACTTCTGCTGGTTTATTGATAACCCTAACCTGTCTTCTAGATGCAATCCTCGAAAATCTAATATCCCTTTATATATATAATCCTCCCCCTGTCCTAGCGAAAAGTAGACAACATTGACGGAATAGACTTTTTTGATTTTACCGTAAGTTTCTCCTTTTTCCAGAAAGTCGGTAATTAATCGGGATGTGTCATAGAGCATCCGATGAAAATAATCTTGCTCTGTATTATTTTGCACTTCAATCAGAATTAATTCTCCCTGGTCATTTTCCGCCAGAATATCGACTCGGTTGAGCTTGTCATCTTCGGTTTGTTGATTGCTTTCACCCTCGAGGATGGATTGGATCTTAATTTGTTTCCCCAATAACTCACTGAGAAACCCTGCCCAAACACCGTAATTGGCTTTATTTCTCAGTAATTTTTTTATCGCCCAATCAAATCGGATGTGTGTTTGAGACATAAGGGCATTTCCGGGAACGTCTACCTACTCTATTTTGACAGATTTTCGCCCTGATGAGTCAGGATAAGTGGTTCAACTTAATTCAGCCAGTTAGTGGACAAAGGGTATAATGGCAGAGCCTTAGTTATCTAGCCGTGCTACAGTTTCTCTATTTCTTCTCTACTCAGTCCGGTTATTTCTGTGATTATATCAAGCTCAGTCCCTTTTTGTTTTAAGGTTCTGGCTATGTTCATCTTTTCCTGCTGTTTGCCTTGCTCTATGCCTGCCTGAATTCCTTGCTCCATACCTGCCTGAATTCCTTTCTCCATCCCCTCTTCTAACCCTTCTAATCTTCCCTCTGAACGCGAACTTTCTATCAAGCTCACTTCATAGCGCCGATTCTCCATAAATCTCAGGTAGTTCGCTCTTTCTTCTTCACTCAAGCTATCGACCAGTAAATTCTCCTTCGCTAAAGCTAACCCTTGGGCGGTAAATTCCTCTTTGATTTGGCTCTTTTTCAGGAAATATATCCATTCATCTAAAGGCGTCTTCGCTACCTCGTTAAAGTTGTTGACTTTAATCACATAATACTCTGGAAAAATCTCATATACCTCGTGAATATTAAATAGCTTCTGCTGGTTGATTGATAACCCCAACCTGTCTTCTCTGTGCAACCCCCGAAAATCTAATATCCCTTTATAAATATAATCTTCCCCCTGCCCCAGCGAAAAGTAGACGACATTAACTGAATAGACTTTTTTGATTTTACCGTAAGGTTCTCCTTTTTCCAGAAAGTCGGTAATTAATCTCGACGTGCCGTAGAGCATCCGATGAAAATAATCTTGCTCTGTATTGTTTTGCACTTCAATCAGAATTAATTCCCCCTGGTCATTTTCCGCCAGAATATCGACTCGGTTGAGCTTGTCATCCTCGGTTTGTTGATTGCTTTCACCTTCGAGGATGGATTGAATCTTAATTTGTTTCCCCAATAACTCGCTCAAGAACCCGGCTAAAACACCATAATTCGCCTTGTTTCTCAGTAATTTTTTAATCGCCCAATCAAATCGGATGTGTGTTTGAGGCATAAGGGCATCAATGGGAACGTCTACCTACTCTATTGTGACAGATTTTCGCCCTCATGATTCAAGATAAGCTGATCAATTCCTTCTGCGTGTTGACGTTGGAGTAGTTCACCTAAATACCCTTTTCAACTAAGCTGCAATGTAAGTGCGATCGCGTAATCGTTTAAGGATACCTGTTCACCACACTCTATCTTGATGCTAAATCTTAAACAATAGAAATCAAGCGGCATCTTTGAAAATGCCGCTCACTCACAATAAATCTGGGCTTCTTTTGGTTCAGTTGATAAGCTGTTCGGCATTTAAACCTTAATGTCAAAAACTGCCTAATCGAAGTAATGCGTTTAGCGAAGCCATGCCGCAGGCTTTGCATCTTGCTCGCTACCCATTCCCAATTTAAAGGCATGACAGCTTACCCCTACTCCTAAATCCAAATATCGGATGTAGCATCCCCACCGGGATAGCGCATTTCATGGGCGCGGGCAGGTCCGTTAGGTTCTTGACCAAAATCGACGTAAAAGTCTGGATTAATTGAGAGTCCACCTTTTTGGGTATCGCAATAAATTTGAATTAAGTAGGAACCCTTTTGGGCGATATCCGGATAAAACTGATTATCCCAACTGCTAAATAGAGAATTCGTGGCATAGAGACGTTTGCCATCTAAACTTAATTGCAGCATTTGCGGTCCTCCCACCCATTGATGTCCGTTGACAGGGGCAGCTTTACCCAAAACTCCACCACACCAAACTTGTCCAGTTAGCTTCGGTTTAGACGGATTACGGATATCGTATTGGCGAATATCACCGTGCAACCAGTTGGCAAAATAAAGATACTGATCATCCAGGGACAGGAGTATATCACTAATCAACGAAGGTACAGGAAAAGACCATCCTTCGACCTCCACAGGCGGCACATCAACCACCTTACTCACCTGCCACTCGCCCTTTTGTTTCTGCCAATGCCAAATATTACTACTCAGCGCCGCCCCGACATATCCGTGAGTGCTACCGGGATTGTGGTGAAAGCGGACTTCGAGGGGAATTAAACCCTCTTCACCGAGGTCTACCGATTGAATAATATCGTGGGTTTCCCAATTCCAGAAGTTAAGCTGTTGACCATATTTGCCCGCCGCCACATCATTCAAGTCAAACCCTGGATAAAAGGTGTTTGGGGCAGCCCATTCACTGCTGACCATAACATTATGGCGGGGTTGATACCAGAAGTCATAATTGTACTTCATCCCCTCCGCTTTATTTTCCCAGCGTCCGGCAATGTCAAAGTTTTCATCCAATAGCAGAAAACCCCCCGGAGCATTTCCTTCGCCGTCACCCAGCATCGAGATCATTACTTGACTATTTGCCAGACAATGAACGGTATGCGGCGCACTCAGATTGGTTTTGGTTTTGATTTCTTCGGGTTCGATAACCTTGTGCAGTTTGGGGGCTTTGGCTTCAGCCGTATCCACAATATAAATCCGACTGGAACGGATACCAGGGATAACCAGAAAGCGGCGGGATTTGCTACTATCCCCGTGGCAAGAACTGCAAGCATTCCAGCCGAAGTGGTGCAATTCATCCCCGATGTAAGGCATGGGTAGGCGATGAATCACCTGGGAGTACGTCGGGGAGGTGGGGTCTACATCAATCGTGGCTAAGTAGTCGGGTGCTTCAACTCCCGTCCCCGTATAGAGGGCGATGGTATAGAGAACTTTTTCCCGGTCTGCTTTCATTGCCGCTTCAGGGGAAGCGTAACCGGGTCCACAACAAGCATGGCTCATAGGAAAGATTATAAGGATTGATTTTTGATTTTATCCGGTATTGGGCGGCAATTTCCCCAATTAACCCAGATGAAATCGATGGAAATAATTTAAGTTCGTGGCAGGGAGTATCATTTGTTACGTTTTGCAAACCTTCACGTTCAGCAAGGCTCGTTGACTTGTTCACAGGCGCCAATACTCACCCAGGTGCTGGCTCCATCTTGATAGTGTTCTTTTTTCCAGATAGGAGCGTTATGTTTTAAAGTATCAATGGCATATTTACAGGCAGCAAAGGCTTCTGAACGATGGGGACAGCCGACGGCAACTAAGACGCTAATTTCACCAATTTGTAGGCGTCCGATGCGATGGTGAATGACGACGCGCTTAACATCCGCCCACTTCTCTCGAATGTCTTGGGCAATGGTGGCAAAGACGCGCAATGCCATGGGTTCGTAGGCTTGATATTCCAGTGACACAACGGGTTTGCCTTCGGTTTGGTTACGCACAGTGCCACTCATGACGACAACGGCACCATTGGCGGGATCATCGGCGAGGGTATAGACATCGGCGAGGGATAGGGGAGCAAAGGTTATGGCGAAGCTATCATTAGTTTGCGGTTTTTGGGGAGAGGCTATAGACATGGCGACTTTGTGGGTAGATGGAGAATAAGTAGGTGGACACAATAAAAGCTAACGGTGGAAATGATCATTCGTCATTTGTCATACTCGCTTCCCTTGAGAAGCAAGCTACGTCCTTGGTAAGGGTTTGAGGCTTGTTTACAAAACAAGCGTGAGCGTGCCGTTTTCTTTTGTCCGACCTACTTAATTTTCTTTTTAGCGCACAGGTGCAGGGAGATTCCAATATTGCTACGATGCTCTAATTGAACAATTCCCCCCTACCCCCCTCGTTCCTTGTCTACGGTCGCTGAGCGAAGTCGAAGTGATGGTCTACCTGTCTCCCTTGTCTTACCTAAACCCCCATCTTAAAAAACCTACTGGACTGACACAGCTAAAATTGTGGATTAGATTTGACCATTGAATCGGGCGCAAGTCTTTGCGCCCCTACGGTTTCCGGGCGTAATTCTAATCCACCAAATAAGGTGTGCCACGCCACTACCCTTGTGAGGGGGGAAAGGGGAGGGGTCTAACCCCTCAGTTAATGACCAGCAGTATCCTGAGCTGGCAAAGGATTTGCTGAGGGAGAGGTTTCACGCGAAATTACGATGACCAGAGGATGCCTTAAGCGATGCTAAGCGTGATATAACGTTTTGAGGATAGTAGCACTCTGAAGGGCTGTGGTAAGTTTGGGGCAATCAATAATAACGCTGTAAACTAATTTAGCTGATCTCTTGCTGACCTATTGATAATTGTGTTTAACAATGACTAACCTATACGGCATCTCTTCCCATACTTATGCTCTTATGTCCAATCTGTTGTCTAACAGGTCTATTGCAGGGTTTTAATGGAAACCTATCTAAATCATCCCACCTTTGGTTTACTTTTTCGCGTTTGCATGGTTGAAGAGAACCAGGAACTGTTCACCACGCTTTACGCCCAACGTCTATTTTTTTTGGTGACGACAGGCTCGAGTGGTTTGGCGTTTGAACCGATTAGTCGTTCAGATGCTCGCCATTTAGTGGAAAATCGTCTCCGTATTCTCCGTCGTATGGGTGCATCCAAAGATTTTGAGCAGCTTCAGAAAATTCATAAGCAAACGTTCCAATGAGCAGTAGCGGTTGATTTTTGGATGATTCACTCTCTCTCGTGACTCCCTTATTGCTCATCTCAAATTATGACAGGCTCAATTCCAGAACGTATTGCTCAGATTCGCCAACAGCTACCGCCCGACGTGCGGTTAATTGCTGTGACTAAACGAGTATCGGTAGAGGCGATACGCGAAGCCTATCAAGCTGGCGTGCGAGATTTTGGCGAGAGTCAAGTTCAAGAGGCGGCGGCTAAACAGGATGAACTGCAAGATTTGCCTGACATTACCTGGCATTTGATCGGACATCTTCAGAGCAATAAGGCAAAAAAAGCTTTAACTCAATTTCAGTGGATTCATTCCTGTGACAGCCTCAAGTTAGCCCAGCGACTGAATCAATTAGCTTGTGAGTTGGCTGTCACTCCCCAAATCTGTCTGCAAGTCAAAATTATGCCTGATCCCCATAAATACGGTTGGACGATACCGGAATTGCTGGAGGCTCTACCTGAACTGGATCAGTGTAAAGCTTTGCAAATTCAGGGATTAATGACGATTCCACCGTTGGGATTGTCCCCCCAGGAAACTCTGGGTGTCTTTGAGCGGACTCGTGATCTGGCTGATGAAATTGGACGGCAAAATTGGTCGAATTTGGGGATGCAGCAGCTTTCTATGGGAATGTCAGAGGATTATGCCCTTGCCATCCAAGCGGGGGCAACGATGGTACGACTAGGGCGGATTATTTTTGGTGAACGCGGGGATTAAGTCGGCGAGGAATGGAGCGATTAATTAGCATTATGAGTAAGCAACTGCTGTATAGTGCCAAAATAACTCTTATGATATGTATTGTCTTGTAAGTAATCCCTGAGTGTGTTCGCCGCTATGGGCATCGAACTACCCGTTTGACTAAAAGCGGGTGTATACTAAGGGCTTACTTTTGACAAGCTCCGGTGGTAGGAAATGTTAGGCGATCGCGGGGTAAGCTAGCCGTTTGCTTGGGGTTTCGGTCTCAACCCGCAAGAGTTAAGAACCGATACCTCAACGAGGGTCGATTCTAGCGTTTCCCCAACAAACCCTAAAGTTGTGATGGAGAGTAGTTCCAATGAACAATATTTTTAACAAGCTGCGAGATTTTGTGGTCGGTCCCAATGATCCCGAATATGAGTATGAATACGAGGACGTGGATGGTGAGACCTATCAAAATCTATATCAGCAAGAACCACCTATGCCAGCGCCTGCGGAGGAAGAACGTCCTCCTCGACGTCGGGTTCGGGAACGTCCTGTTGTAGGATCGGATTCAGGAATGGGAGCGGTAAACATGAATAATGTGATTGGTATGCCGGGAGCGGTCAACGGGATTTCGGAAGTCGCCGTGATTGAGCCGCGTTCGTTTGAAGAAATGCCCCAGGTGATTCAAGCCCTGCGAGAACGCAAGTCTGTGGTTTTAAATCTAACCATGATGGACCCTGATCAAGCTCAACGAGCTGTGGATTTTGTGGCGGGCGGAACTTATGCGATCGACGGTCATCAAGAGCGCATTGGTGAAAGTATTTTCTTGTTTACACCAAGCTGTGTACAGGTAAGTACTCAATCGGGTGTCATTCACGAAGTTGCTGAACAAACTCGTGGGTCACGTTCAGCGCCTCCTCCCAGTTGGACGTCTGAGCCGGAACGTATGGCTCAGTAATTCAATTGAGATTGTCGAACATCGAATGTCCGTTCACTAAAGGAAGGGTGGGTGTCTATCAAACTTGGCATAATCGGCGGCGGGGTAATGGGAGAAGCGATCTTATCCCGCCTGATCGTACAGCAAGTTTATCGCCCTGATCAGGTGCTGGTTAGTGATCCCCAAGCCCAGCGACGAGAGGATTTAAGCCAGCGCTATGGGGTTAATGTCACCTCGGATAACGGGGTGACGGCTAAAGCTGGCGAGGTTTTACTTTTGGCAATTAAACCTCAAGTGTTTAAGGCGGTGGCGAGTGACTTGTCACAGGATGACCATAATCCCTCAGCTTCCGAAACCCTGCCTCTGGTGATTTCGATTTTAGCGGGTGTATCTTTAGGGAAACTCGAAGCCGTATTTGAGCATCAGCCAGTCATTCGGGCGATGCCCAATACCCCAGCCACGGTAGGAGCAGGAATAACCGCGATCGCACCCGGAAAAACTGTCACCGCTAAGCATCTACAGGTGGCAAAAACCCTTTTGGGTGCAGTGGGTGAAGTGGTGGAGGTGTCGGAATCCTTAATGGATGCTGTTACTGGATTATCAGGATCGGGACCGGCTTATGTGGCAGTGATGATTGAAGCCTTAGCCGATGGGGGTGTAGCTGCCGGACTACCCAGAGCGATCGCGTCTAAATTAGCACTTTCCACGGTATTGGGAACAGCACAACTGTTACAGGATAAACAAATCCATCCCGCTCAACTTAAAGATCAAGTGACAAGTCCAGGGGGCACTACAATTGCTGGAATTGCTAAATTGGAGCGTTCTGGTTTCCGTTCGGCGCTGATAGAAGCTGTACAAGCCGCTTATCAGCGCTCTCAACAACTGGGTAAGTAGGATCGTCATTCGTCTTATGTCATACTCGCTCTTCGAGAAGTAAGCTACGTCTTATGTCAGGGTTTGCCTGTTCCTAGTGTCCCATCCCCTATTTCATAGACAATAGACGATGCCGCCTCAGTATTCTTGGATCATTCCCATCTATAACGAAGAAGAAACCCTCCGGGAAATGTATCGTCGGATCAGCGCTGTTGCTGATCGCATGGATGGTCTTGTAGAATTCATTTTGATTAATGATGGCAGTCGCGATCGCTCTCTCCAGATTATCCGAGAACTGCACCAGCAAGACAAGCGAGTCTGTTATCTTAGTTTGGCACGTAACTTTGGGCATCAGATGGCGGTAACGGCAGGTCTGAATTTTGCCCGAGGTCAGGTTATTGTCGTCCTAGATGCGGATTTGCAAGATCCACCGGAGTTGATCCCCGATATGGTGGAAAAATGGCGGCAAGGTTATCAAGTGGTTTATGCACAACGCCTTAAACGCCGAAAGGAAACTGTGTTTAAGCGCTTCACTGCTTATGTATTTTATCGTTTACTCAAGTCTCTAGCCGAGGTGGATATTCCCACAGATACGGGTGATTTTTGTTTAATGGATCGGCAAGTTGTAGATTTGCTCAATGCCATGCCCGAACAAAACCGCTACATTCGAGGCTTGCGATCGTGGGTAGGTTTTCAGCAGACTGCCATTCGGTTTGAACGTAATCCCCGTTTTGCTGGGGATGTCAAATACACATTTCGTAAATCCCTAGGGTTAGCCGTGAACAGTTTAGTCTCGTTCTCTAAAGTACCGTTACGACTATCCACGTATCTGGGATTGCTGTCGGCGGCGTTAGCTTTATTCATGTCAGTGTTAGTCCTGTACTGGCGTTTAACCTCACCCGATTCTCCTTTAACAGGATTTGCCACGATCGCGATCGCTATTTTCTTTCTGGGATCAGTTCAGCTTATCAGTATTGGCATATTAGGCGAATATATTGGGCGAATTTATGAAGAGGTCAAAGCCAGACCCCTATACACCCTAGCTGAAGTTGGTGGATTTGCCAGTCAAAATAGTAACTCAAATAAACGCCAAAAATAACTGTTTAATTGACATGCATGACATGAATAAGTATATTTTAAATCTATCGATACCAATTCTATTTGTAGGGTTTGTCCTTTACACAATCCCTATTCAGCAAGTTTTTTCATTTGATCCCGATGAAGGACTACAGTTGATGAAAGCCTTACTCTATTCCCAAGGCTTTTCTCTTTACACAGAAATCTGGAGTGATCAACCACCAGTTTTCACTATTTTACTGTCAATTTGGTTCAGTTTATTTGGACGTTCAGTCTTTGCATCAAGAATTTTAGTTTTATTTTTTTCTACAGTATTAGTTTACTGTTTCTATCAATTATTGCGCTATTTTATTGGAATATTTCCGGCTATTGCGGGAACCCTGCTATTAGTGTTTTCAAGCAATTTTATTCAACTTAGCGTTTCGGTGATGGTTGGTATTCCGTGTTTATCAATGAGCCTGTTGTCTATTTATACATTGCTTATTTATCACAAAAAACAGGAAAAAAAGTTTTTGATTATATCAGGGATTTTATGGGCATTGTCTTTACAAATCAAGCTAATATCTGTAGTTTTGATTCCACCAATTGTTGTTTTAATATCCTATTTAAAGTTAAAAAACAACCCAGTAAAATTATCCTACAATAAATTATTATTTGATGTTATTTTTTGGCTAGTCACTATTGGATTGTCTTTTTTAATTTCAAGCATTTTGTTAAACTCTCTGAACTATGAACAACTATGGCAAGCTCACAATATAGGAAATACGAATAGCTACAGCAAAGATTATAATATCAATTTAGTGATGAATCAGGTAATTGGAAATCGCCGTGTATTTTCGCTTTTAGCTTTTTTAGGAATACTGGCAATTTTTTCTCAAAGGCGATGGGAAGGAATTATTCCCTTAGCTTGGCTGGGGAGTACTCTAGTGTTTATGCTGAACCACAGACCAATTTGGTATCATCACTACCTCTTGATTTTTATGCCGATGGCATGGTTATCTGCTTATACAATTCTCGTAGTGGTTAATTTATGCCAACAGAAGAATGGGTACTTTTATTTAAGATTGCGGCAAATAAAGAAACTAATTATACCTAGCTTGACCGTGATTTTATTAATAAAATTTATGGCGAATTCTACCAACGAACTTGCTAACTTAAAGCCAGTAGAAAAAAACTTAAGAGTTAAAGCCGTAGAACTTCTTATAGAAAATAAAAAATCTACACAGTGGGTGTTTACGGATAGTCCAATCATTGCATTTTACGCTGATTTACCCGTTCCTCCCCAAGTAGCAGTATTGTCATCCAAGCGATTTTCATCAAACCATATTACCCTGGATGATATTCAATCAGTTTTGCAAAATTATCGACCCGAGCAAATAGTTTTGGCACGATGGAAATACAAGTTTACATCTCATCAAGGGATCAAAAATTATCTGGATAAAAACTATAGGAAAATTTATCCAAGTAAAAATACAGATAAAGAAGTTCCCTTTGAACAGTATGTCTTAAATCGATAAACGAAAGAGATGATAAATAAATTATGACTGGCTCGATACTCTAGGACATAGTAGTATCAAGATGAGTGTTTCCCTATCTTTTCCAGATATCCCGTGATGACCAACTCCGTTGACGCAATTCTGAACCACGCCTTAGCTGGTAAAGACATTTCTCCAGAGGAAGGCGTTATTCTCCTGGAACAAACTGAACCGACTGCTGTGGCGGCGATTCAGGAAACGGCTGATCAATTGCGCCATGACCAAGCAGGCGATCGCGTCACCTACGTGATTAACCGTAATATCAACTTTACCAATATTTGTACTCAGCACTGTAGTTTCTGTGCTTTTCGCCGCGATGGGGATACAGAGGGGGCTTATTGGCTAGATTGGGGGCAAATTCTGGAAAAGACAGGGGATGCGGTACAACGGGGGGCGACGGAAATTTGTATGCAGGGGGGATTAAACCCGGAAGCCACTATTAATGGTGCGGCTTTACCCTATTATCTGGAATTGGTGAAAACGATTAAGCAAGCCTTTCCCCAATTACATCTCCATGCGTTCTCTCCCCAGGAAGTCCAATTTATCGCTGAACAAGATGGATTGAGTTACGCTGAGGTCATTGCCGCACTGCAAAAGGCTGGGGTTGGTTCAATGCCTGGAACGGCGGCTGAGGTATTAGATGATGAGGTTCGCCGCATCCTTTGTCCGGAAAAGACAAATACGACAACCTGGTTAGACATTGTGGGAACGGCGCATCGATTGGGAATGCCAACAACTAGCACAATGCTTTCCGGTCATATTGAAACGAACCAACAGCAGATGGGGCATTTAGCCAAGCTGCGATCGCTTCAGCAACGAACTCGTACTCAAGGCTATCAGGGCTATATCACAGAGTTTATTCTACTGCCATTTGTTGGTCAAGATGCCCCTAAACCGTTGCGTCAGCGTGTGGGGCAAGATCAACCGATTCTCAAAGATGCCCTATTATTAACGGCGGTGGCGCGAATTTTCCTGGGTAATTGGATTCCTAATCATCAACCAAGCTGGGTGAAATTGGGTCTGGCTGGTGCGAAGGAAGCTCTCAGATGGGGCTGTAATGACATTGGCGGCACGTTAATGGAAGAACATATCACAACCATGGCAGGCGCTCAAGGGGGAACCTGTATGGAAGTCGAGACTCTTCAGAAAGCGATTCATTCGCTAGGGCGTCCCTACCAGCAACGCGATACACTTTATCAACCGATACTACAGCAGGTTTCAGATACTATAGGGGCGCACGTCTTTCATTGATGTCAACTTAAGCTGAAACGCAGGGGACAAAATCAAGACCATAATACTTATTCAGCAGACCCTAATTAAACGATTTCAATATGTTACCTACAGAAAAATCCCCCATTTATCAACTACGTTTGCGGGATTTAATCTTTGGCATTCAAATCCTGTGTGTTGCATTTGGGGCTTTAGTTCTAGTCCCAATAATTGCTGGTTTAGATCCCAATGTAGCCCTTTTCAGCGCAGGTATAGGAACCTTGATATTTCAGGTCATAACCGGAGGTAAAGTTCCGGCATTTTTAGCATCTTCTTTTGCTTTTATTGCACCGATGCAATTAGGGATTAGTCAATATGGTTTAGCCGAAACTCTTTCTGGTTTATTAGCAACAGGAATGGTTTACGTATTTCTAAGCTTGTTGATTTTTTGGGGAGGTGAAAAGATTATTAATCGCATTTTACCCCCCTATGTCACTGCACCCGTAATTATGGTAATTGGTTTATCTTTAGCCCCCACGGCAGTAAAAATGGCTTCCGAAGCTGGAAATTCCTATTCCGTTGGTATGGCGATGGCTGTTTCTTTAACGACTTTAACCGTTACTATTCTTACCACCGTCTTTGCCAAGGGAATATGGCGTTTACTACCCATTTTTACAGGTTTAGTTGCTGGTTATTTAGTGGCTTTACCATTAGGAATGGTGGATTTTTCTGTAATTGCACAATCAAATTGGTTTACTCTCCCCCCTTTTACCTTTCCTAAATTTCATTTACCATCTATTATTTTTATTTTACCCATTGCGATCGCTCCAGCTATTGAGCATATTGGAGACATTCTAGCCATTAAGTCAGTTACAGGAGAAGACTATGTTCGAGATCCGGGGTTACATCGAACTTTATTAGGTGATGGTATTGCCACTTCGGTAGCAGCTTGCTTAGGTGGTCCCCCCAATACCACTTATTCTGAGGTAACCGGGGCAGTAGCAATTACCAAAATTAAGAATCCTGCAATTATGACATGGACATCAATTTCTGCAATTATATTATCTTTTTGTGGGAAATTAGGTGCTGTTTTACAAACTATACCTGCACCAGTCATGGGGGGATTTTAGTAATTTTGTTTGGGACTATTGTAGTGGTAGGGATGCAAAGTCTGCTTAATTACGGTGAAAATTTAATGAAACCTCGCTATTTAGCAATTATTTCGGTAATTTTAGTTTTTGGAGTTGGCGGGATGAGTTTTCAAACCGGATATTTTGCTCTCGAAGGAATCGGTTTATGCAGTATTGTGGGAATTTTATTAAATTTGTTATTACCTCAAAATATCAATGATTGAACTGGATTACTGGGAAATCGCTACTGATTCAGGTTGCTTGGATAAGCGCCCATCTTCCATATAAATAATCCGATCCGCAATATCCAAAATGCGATTATCGTGGGTTACAAGCAAGATTGTACACCCCTGTTGCTTGGCTAAATCATGCATAATATCAACCACATCCCGTCCAGATTTTTTATCTAAAGCGGCGGTGGGTTCATCAGCCAGCACGATTTGGGGACGGCTGACAAGAGCGCGGGCGATCGCGACTCGCTGTTTTTGTCCACCTGATAGATCGGCTGGATAATAATTGATTCGCTCTTCTAAACCCACCTGCTTGAGCATTTCCGCCGCCCGATAGTGGCGTTCTGGCTTGGAAAAAATGCCATGAACTTCTAACCCCATTTGCACATTCTCAAGCGCGGTTAAGCTGCTATGTAAATTGTGTGCTTGGAAAATATAACCATTGTGTCGTCTTGCCTGTACCAAAATATTCTGGCTAGCTTGACAAAGTTCTTGTCCTAACACATTTAAACTGCCTGACTGAGCCGATCGCAAGCCGCCTAATAAAGTCAGTAGCGTGGTTTTTCCCGATCCAGAAGGACCTGTCATAATCACAATCTCGCCAGCAAAAATCTCTAAATTGATGTCGAATAACACCTGCTTTTGCAGTTTCCCTGTGCCAAAGTAGTGGTTAAGTTGATGAATAGAAATTACGGGTTGATTAGTCATTTGTCATTTGTCATTCGTCATTCGTCATTCGTCATTTGTGCCAAAAGTTGGTAACGATTCACTCTTCCTTCCCCATCTCTCCCTGCTCCCCCTGCTCCCCCTGCTCCCCCTGCTCCCTCTGCTCCCCCATCTTCCCCAGCTTTAGAAAATATCAGCCGGATCAGCCGCTTGGAGTCGGCGAGTCGCGATCGCACCTGATGCGCCACACATGATAAATGTCAGCAAAAGCACAAAAATAGCCCGACTCAACGGCATCGCCAAAGGTAGCGCGGTTGCAGCCCCTGTAACTTGATAAGCTGCTAATGCGATCGCTAAACCGGGTATAAACCCTAACACCGATAGAATCAGTGCTTCTTCAAAAATCACTCCTAACAAGTAAGCATTCCGATAACCCATAGCCTTAAACGTGGCATACTCTTCCAAGTGGCTATTCACATCCGTCGAAAGCACTTGGTAAACAATCACCGTACCGACAATCAATCCCATAATTGTGCCTAAGCCAAAAACAAACCCAATCGGTGATCTCGATTGAATATAAGCGATCTCAAAATCTACATAACCCTGACTCGTCAGCACCTGCACATCTTCCGGTAACCGCGCCGCTAAAGCGTCTCTCACCTGTTCTGGCTCATACCCCGGATGCAGACGAATTAACCCCAAGCTTACCGATCCAGCATCCCGTTTGGGAAATAGCCGCAGAAAGTTTTGATCGCTGGTAATCAGTGCGCCATCATCAGCAAAAGATGCACCAACTTGAAATAATCCAGCAACAGTTACGGTTCGCTGTCCAATTTCAGTCGTGGCTGTCTCTCCCCGTTGGATTTGGGTAATCAAATCCTGGTATTCCCCCCGCGAAGCTTGGTCAAATAAAACCGTATCCGGTAGCTGAATCGCGTCGAGTTGCTGGTTAACTTCAGGTAAATTAAAAGCAGGGCGATCCGGGTTTTGTCCAATCAGGAGCATGGATGTCTTTTCGCGGGTTTGGGGATTTCGCCATTGGACTGAACCCAGGTACAATTCATCAGCAGAGGCGACTCCTGGCACGTCTTGAGCTTGATAAAGTCGCCGTCGGGTAAAGGTTCGTAATTGTCCAAAGTTCTGAGCTTGCGTGCTAATTAAGACCAAATCGGCTTGTAGGGTGCGAGGATATTGGGTATTTGTTCTGTAGAGAGCATCAGCAAACCCCAGTTGCATAAAAATCAGCACATCGGCAAAGGTAATTCCTGCGATCGCGGTTAACAGCCGCATTCGGTCATGTTTAAGCTGCAATAGCCCTAGGGGAGTGCGCTGTTGTAACGTTTTAAGTAAGCCAAGCATGGTTTCTGATTCGGGGTTGGTGAAGTTATCAGTTATCAGTTATCAGTTATCAGTTATCAGTTGTCAGTTATCGGGAGATGGGGAAATTTTGTAGGGGCGGGTTTCACAACTATCTTTGTGGTTATACCCAGATGTAACTAAACCCGCCCCTTTACAAATGACAAATGACGAATGACAAATGACGAATGACAAATGACAAATGACAAATGACAAATTACTCGGTTTGAATGGTGACTGTAACTTGTAAGTTGCTTAATCCTGCCACGTTCTGACTTGAGTTGGGATCGAGACGAATGTGAACTTCAACGACTTTGGCATCAATGTTGGCGGCGGGATCTTCATCGACAACCTGTTGTTGCTCAATTTGTAAGCCAATCCGCTCGACTGTACCTTGGAGTGAGTCAGGAATGACGGGTGATGTAATCGTGGCAGGTTGACCTTCCTGAATCTTGAGAATGTCGCTTTGGTAAACTTCCGCGATCGCTTTCATCTGCTGGGTTTGTCCTAAGGTAACAATGCCCTGATCCGCTATTTTTTCACCTGGATAGGTGTGAATCTTAATAATTTGACCCGCACGGGGCGATCGCACTTCGGCTTGCTCTAAATTGGCTTGGGCTTCGACAACGGCGGCTTTTGCTGATTGGACTTCTGCCTCGGCTGCTTCTACGTCTACGGGACGCACCTCGGCGAGTCGATCCAGGGTGGCTTGTGCCTGTTGAATTTGTTCTTGACTGGTTGTCTCAATCCGCCCTAACTCCGCTTGCGCCTGCTGAACCTGTTGTTGAGCCGTGATGTAAGCCAGCCGCTTGGCATCCCGTTGAGAGGCGGAGACAGCACCCTGCTGATACAAGGATTCGTATCGCTCATATTCCAAGCGGGCATTTTGTACTTCTGCCTCCAGCCGATCCACCGCCGCCCGTTGAGCCGCTAAACTTCCAGCTCGATCTGCCTGAAGTCGGGCAATTTCAGCACGCTGGGCTTGCAGTTCACCCGTTTTGGCTCCAGCTTTTACCTGTGCCAGTTTTGCCTGAGCGACGCGAACCTGATTCTCGGCTTTTTGGAGGGATGCCTGTAAGCGATCGCGGTTATCTAAAATGGCAATAATCTGTCCGGTTTGGACGCGATCGCCCTCCTCAACCAACAGTTCCTCAATTCGGCTTTGCTGAGTTGAGGTTGACGCCGTGAGGTTAATCATTTCTCCGGCTGGCTCCAACCGCCCCAATGCAGTCACCGTTTTAATTTCAGGCACAACTGAGACTTCCGTTAGAGCCTCCCTCATCTGAGCCGCTCGAAATTGCCAGACTCCCCATCCTGTTCCAGCCAGCCCCAAAATTGCTACGCCGACAAACGCTAGCCAACGACGCGGTGATTTTGCCGATGCTGCCTGATGGTTCAACAGGTCTAAGGTCATGGACTTTCTCCCTCTCAGAGAAAAGCTTTATCTATATCTAGATTTTACTAAACGGTTTAGTAATGTCAACTACACGGTTTAGTAAAATAACATGGATTGGGGCGGATTTAGTTACCTCTGGGTCAGTGAAAAAATGATAGTCGTAAACCCCGCCCCTACAGACGTAGCTCAAAACTCAAATGGTGAATCGTTCAACTCAACCCAAGTCATCCAACTCATCCAACAAAGAAAAACCCGATAAAGCCCAAGCGATTTTGGCAGGTGCTTTGCAAGTGTTTACCAAGCATGGATACACAGCAGCGAGCATGGATCGGATTGCATCAGCGGCAGGAGTATCCAAACCCACGCTGTATAACTACTTTCAAGATAAACAGGGATTATTTGTCGCCTTAATCCACCAACTCACCCAAAACAACAGTCAGCTCATCCTCAATTTGCCCACTGAGCCGGACTTGCAAACGCCTCCTGAGCAGGTTCTGCGTCAAATGGCAATGGCGGTACTCGACGAGTTTGCGAACAATCCAGCGCTGTTAACCTTAATGCGGTTAATCATTGGCGAGTCTGAGCGGTTTCCGGAATTAGCTCAAACCCATGTGCGCGAAATTATCAAACCCTTAATGGAACGGCTGTCCTTGTACTTAGCCTCTCAACCCCAACTCAACTTGCCCGATCCCGTCGTCGCCGCCCGAATTTTTACAGGCTCTCTGGTTCATTACCTGATCATTCAAAACATCCTACAGGGGGGTGAAATTCTGCCCTTAGACCGCGATCGCATGGTCAATGGTCTAATTCAGCTAATGGCGGCTGGGGAAGCAATGTAGAGACGTAGCATGCTACGTCTGGGAGCTAGGGGAGCTGGTTAGTTATTTCTGCCGGGATGCACTAGATGCTGGTGATTGCTTGTGTCAAGCTTGATTGAGATACTCTAATCTTGACCCAGTTTGCCAACCTCACAGATAAGCGATTATTCTGCCTATGGTGACTCTACTCAATGTAAGCAAAATAATTTTTTTTAGACTAAAGACCCAACTTTAAACTTATGCCAACGTTTCGTGATTTTGTAGCTCTAGGTGTGGGGACTGCGATCGCTCTGATCTATACAAAACCAAGCGCCTCTCAAGATTTATCGTCGCCGCTTAGCTTTCAACGTCAAGCCCCGACTCATCAACGTGATCGGGTAACCCAGAGAGGATTGACAGACGTGGCTCCCCCATCGACTGAGGAAAACTTACTCGTTGATGCGGCTGATGACCGAACAAAGGTAGAGGGCAGATGGCAGATGGCAGAAGGGATTGATCCTGATGCCCTCAGCACGAGCTTAGACGCGATTGAAAGGGAGCAAGGGCTTCATTCCCCCCGGAATACGACAGAGGAACCAACCCATGCTCAGACAAGTGAGTCCTTGAACTCTACAAGTGAACCCGTAACCTCTGAGACTGAACATTCCCCTAATTCCACAGAACTGGCTCAAGACTCTAAGCAACTCGTTACCCAACAGCCAGAGAATTCGATTGGTCAAACCCCTGAATCTATTCCCTCCCTTCCCACGTTAGAGGAACCCGAAACACCTTCACCCGACTTTCTCACACCAGAGATCGAATCTGTGCCGATACCGTCTACCACTCCTGATCTACCGATATCAGAATTGCTCAATCCCAGTGCTAATCCATTGCTGTTTCCCACCGAAGTTGAAGAAGTCCAAGTGCAAACGACTCAGCCAATTACCCTAGAACAGGCAATAGAATTGGCACGACGTAACAATCAACAGTTACAAGTTGCTAGACTCGAGTTAGAACGAGCGGAGTTTGCGCTGCAAGAACAGCTAGCTGCCGAGTTTCCATCGATTAGTGCCATTGCCGAATTTATCCGAACCGAGTCGGAAACAGGAGGTCAGCAAGGTTTTTTACAAGAGCTACTGGGTCAGACGAATCGGACAATCACATCGACAAACTTTGATACCCGGCTGGAATTAAACTATGCCGCTTATACGGCTGGGCGTCGTCCTGCGGCTATTCAAGCTGCCGAACAACGGGTACGCTTCCAACAACTGGGTTTAGAAAGCATCCTGGCAGATTTACGACTAAATGTCACGAGGACTTACTACGATTTACAACAGGCAGATGCCGAAGTCGAAATTAGCCAAGCGGCGGTTAATGATGCGGCTCGCAGTCTACGGGATGCCCAGTTACTCGAACAAGCTGGCTTAGGAACTCGATTTGAAGTGTTGCAGGCGCAGGTGGAACTCGCCAATAATAATCAAGCGTTAACCAACGCCATCAGTGAGCAACGCATTGCCCGCCGCCAAATTGCACAATTGTTAAGTTTGGATCAGCAGGTGGGAATTTCTGCAGCTGATCCCATCGATGTGGCAGGGGACTGGGAACTTTCCCTAGAAGAAAGTATTATTTTAGCACTGAAAAACCGGGCGGAGTTAGAACAGCAACTGGCACAACGCAATATCAATGAACAACAACGGCGCATTGCTCTAGCGGACAATAAACCCCAGGTGAATCTGTTTGCCCAATATAATATTTCCACCCAGTTGGATGATAGTGATGGTCCGACCGATGGCTTAACGTTAGGAGCGCGGCTCCAGTGGAATTTCTTTGATGGGGGAGCCGCGAAAGCCAGAGCCAGACAAGCCGAAGCGGATGTGGCGATCGCGGAATCTAATTTTGCCAATGAGCGTGACCAAATTCGCCTTGAGGTTGAACAAGCTTTTTTCCAGTTAACAGCTAGCCAGGAGAATATTCAAACGGCATCCTTTGCCCTAGAACAAGCACAAGAAAGCTTACGACTGGCACGATTACGATTTGGTGCTGGGGTGGGTACTCAAACCGATGTAATTAATCAGCAAACAGCCTTAACTCGTTCCAGAGTCAACTTATTGACGGCAATACTAGACTACAACCGAGCGCTAGCCACCCTGCAACGTGCTATTAGTAATCTGCCCAATAGTATTCTCTTTGATGTGCCTTAGTCGTCATTCGTCATTCGTCATTCGTCATTTGTCATTCGTCATTCGTCATTTGTAAATTTTATTCCCTATCTTCCCCAGCTTCCCCAGCTCCCCCAGCGCCCCCAGCTCCCCCAGCTCCCCCAGCTTCCCCAGCTCCCCCAGCGCCCCCATCTTCCCCAGCTCCCCCATCTCCCTCTAGGGGACAATTTCGGTGACGACGCGATCGCTCGATCCACTCCTGACGATCATGCTTTGATCCTGTAATTTACCCACGGCGGTGGCTCCGGTGACATTAAAGGGGGGATCAACTTGTTTATAAATCACATTACCCGACGCCTGCATATTCTGAGTGGGAATGTCCCACCTGACTTGATTGGCGTAGAGTTCGGCTTGATTGCGACTACCCACACCTTGGACACCCCCCTTTAAATTGGCGACTTCGCTCTCTAAATCTACCTGTCCCTGATTCGCCGTAATCACTACCTTCTCGTCCTGATAGACAATTTGAACAGGCTGATTTGAGCGGACTGTTTCCGCCTTGACATCCCAGATTGCTTCATTGCTGGATATTAAAACCGGGGGATCAATAGATGTAAGCTGAACATCTTTTTTTAGGATCGCGACTTTGGTTTTAAGGTTATAGTCCGTCTGGTTAGCGACTACGCGATCAGTCACAGTGTTATCCTTGTACCGTTCCGTTTGAGTCCGTTGATCCCCAATTAACTTTTGCCCTTTGATTTGCCAAAGTAACTGCTCTGTTTTCAGTTGCACATTGGGATCTTTCGAGATTGCTTGAACCGAGCCTTTCAGTTCCATTTGCTCTTGGCGGGTTAAATACTGTCCTTCATTAGCCGTGACCTCGATTTGTTCAGGATGGCGTCCCTCTAAGTTTCGGCGTACCACTAACAACTCATCCTGGGGTAACCACTCCAATTCCTCACCCTTAAAAACCGCGCCATTGCGGGTATCGGTAGCCGTAATATCTCCTCGCAGAAAAATTTGTTTCCCATCTTCCCGAACTTCCCCACTCTTGGCTGATACTTTTAAAATAACCTTTCCATCCTGAAATAAATCACCGATGGGCTGTTCAACTTTAGCTATTTTTTTGTCTTTAGTATAGGTTGCTTGGTTCGCTTTTACCCGCCACAAAGGACGCCCTTGTTCATCGGCTTGCTCTAAGGTGACATTATTGAAGACGAGAGAGCCTTCAATATCGGTAGATTCTGTATCTTGTTGAATTTTCTTGACCGTTTGGCTTTCAGTCTGACAGCCAAAAAGCGGAGCCAATGCCAATAGACAGAGGCTCATTGCTAAACATTGTTTCCAACTCAAAATCATTGGAGCCAGCTTATTTTAAATTTGGATGGTTAGTCATTAGTCCTTAACCGTAAAACAGCCAGGACTAATGACTCATAACTCATGAGTAAGCTGTCATGAATTCAAATTCGGGTATTCGTAGCGAGCAAGGTACTCGCATTACCAGAATTTCGCCATTGCCATCATTGACAATAACGTTTCAATGACGAACAGCTTAATGACCCATGGAAGGATCTCCGGGATCATCCATCATACCAATACCGGATAAAGGACGATAGGTATAGTTTTGTCGTGGGGATTTGCGGATACTTTCTTGAATCTGATCCAGATCAATATACCGATCCGCGACGTTAATCAGACTATCGCTAGTCATTGAACGTAAACTAACCACCTCAACCCGTACTCCTCGATAACTGACGGCATCTACAGCATACGCCAGATCACCGTCGCCACTGACGAGAATGGCAGTATCATAAGATCCCACTAATGCCATCATATCGACAGCAATTTCCACATCTAGATTCGCCTTTTTCGATCCATCAGGTAACTGCACTAAATCCTTAGCAATGACCCGGTATCCATTGCGGCGCATCCACAGCAAAAACCCTTGCTGCTTTTCATTGGTGCGATCAACACCCGTGTAAAAGAAGGAGCGCAGCAGTCGTGAACCAGCCGTTAAACGAACCAACAGTTTGGTGTAATCAATTTCAATGCCTAATTGCAGGGCTGCATAAAACAGATTTGATCCATCAATGAATATGGCAACCCGACCGCGATTTTCTAAAACTTGCTCAGGTGTAAAAATGGGATCGGTACTAAAATTATTCAACATGATTTTTATGCCTCAGTTTTTTATGAAAGAAATAGATGCTCCCTTCCCAACCATCTTCTCGTTTAGTCAGCCGTAAGTGTGATTTTGGCTGAAAACGACGGAACACTATCAGGCTTCCATCGCCCAAAAACAGGCGTAAATGCCCTTTAGCGATCATTCGCTAAGGTTACCCAATGCCAATGAATGACTGATGTTGCATGATCTTAAATGGAATGTCACTGAATTTAGAGTTTGTAGTAAGCGCTTTAACACTGCTGGCACTAAAGTGTCTACTACGAACCCAGCTTAAGTCAGCGATATTCATCTTAAATGAGAGTTTTTTGGTTAAAGTCACTAGGGTAGCCAGGTTTTTGGTAGATATCGATGTTGATTGGGAATAGTCAGCGCGAGTAGACAAGCTGTTAGTCTAGCTGATTCCCCGATACTGTACAAGACCTGCACAGTTAGAGTAGTGTTTCCGTATCTTGGACGAACTGCCAAACTCTTGTTTGACAAGGAATTGGTTAAATGAGTTAAGGAAATTAATTTCCCAAATGATGGTTTTGCCGACTTGCCTCAAAGGGAGGACAGTTTCTATATTAGCCGTGCGATCGCTTAACCGTTGCTCGATAGATTCTAAACCATGATCTGTCCTCCTGTATTTGTGGATACTCTCTACCCTAGCCTCTTGGTAATCGGGACTCCTCTTACCTAGGCTTCGGCACAGGAAGTCCCTGAGTTTGTGGGCTACGTTACTTTTAACGGTCAATGTGTTTCTTTGAGTCCGATTAGAAGTCATCGATTGTTTACAAAAACACCCTCCCTATACTTGGTTGTTATGGTATATCCAGTTGGCTTTACTTTGCATTTTGACAAAACAAAGTATTAAATACTACAAAACATTAACAAACTTTACTAAATTTTGTTTAAAAATGCTTGAACTAACTAAAACAAAGGAGTTATTTCTCAATATAAAGAATTATTTCGTTAAATTTAGGAGAGTTCAAGCTCATCTCTAGGTTGAGTGACAGGTCAACGGAACTGAGATGAAGTCAAGGCAGCAGCAGAGGTAAGTCTTGGCAATTTGCCGTCTATCCATATAATAGCGATTTTGTCAACTCCTGTTGTTGAATTGGGGCTAAGACTACTGCGATAAGCTGCGCCAGCTCCCTAATTGTTCCCATATTTCCCAGCATTTCAATCATCCCCACTTTCAGAATATTTGCCAGTCAGCCGTATTACCGCTTATTGTAAAGAAAGATTAAATAACTATCCCTAAGGGTTGTGTCAAGACTAATCGATACAGATCTCAGCTTTAGCCGAGAAAGCCCCTAGGGGGGAAATTGTCTAGTATAAGCGAAGGCTACCTAAAGTCAATGATGCCAGAGCTAAAAAGTCATCCTTATTTTCTGACACCGCGATCGCCCAATCCGGATTATCCCTTGTTCGTCTATTTACCGGGGATGGATGGAACCGGTCAACTCTTGCGATCGCAGATACCCAACTTAGCCGCAGCGTTTGATGTTCGGTGTTTGGTCATTCCGCCCCACTATTTGAGTGACTGGCAAGACTTAGCCAATCAGGTGGCTAGCTTAATTGCCACAGAACTCAGCCAAAGAAACAGCCAAAGCGTTTATCTCTGTGGCGAGTCCTTTGGTGGCTGTTTAGCCCTAAAGGTCGCCCTCACCGCCCCCCATCTGTTGCACCGAATCATTTTATGTAACCCAGCCACCTCCGTGAGTCAACCCTCATGGTTACTGTGGGGATCACAATGGTTAGGCGTATTACCGGAGAATATTTATCACCTCTCAACTCTGACATTATTGCCCGTCTTATCATCTCTCAATCGGATGATTCCCAGAAATCGCCGCGCCCTCTTAGAAGCAATGCGATCATTACCTGCCAAAACCATGCATTGGCGAGTATCCATGCTGAGAAATTTTCAAGTTTCTCCAGAACAACTCGAACAATTGACCCAACCCACCCTCATCCTCGCCAGCGCGTTGGATCGCTTGTGGTCTTCCGTCTCAGAAGCCAAAGCCTTAGTCAACTATCTGCCAAACGCTACGATGTCGGTATTGCCGAAGTCAGGTCATGCCTGTTTACTGGAAACCGATGTCAACCTATTTGAAATATTAAAACACCAAAATTTCTTAGATCTCAGTGTGCCTCAACCCCAAATTGAACCTGATTCATCGGAAATTATCAGGGTTTAGACGGGGAGTGGATCGTCCTGGTGTCTCCTGGCGCAATTGAGTTCCTGTTCCACCATCAGCCGGATCAAGAAAAGGTCGCAAATTGATCGACTCAGAACTCGGTCTAGACGGTTTACCCATTCCCAAGACTGATAATCCTTCATTTAACACCCGATCAAGCAGATCTGAACGGTTCTCATCTTCAATAAAGGTGGTCACAGCATCCGTCGCTTGACCACTATCAGCAACCGTCAAATTTTCAAATACGCGATCGCGAGTGAGTTGAGGATCTTGACCGGGCGGTACAGTCAGGACAATTTGACAATCTGGGTTCTTCTGCGTGGTGACACAAATAATGTTGTAGTTATTTTCCGTCGCTGTCCGCATTTCCAATAACCCATCCGGTCGATAAAACTCCAAACGGCGGCTAATTTCATTACATCGGCGTTCTGGAGTCCAACCCCCACCCATCAAACTAGGAGTCGCCCAAGCATAAGCCTGTTCAGGTTGACTTTCGGGATGATACATCACCGTATACTCCCCCTCAAAGAATTGGCAGGTGAATCGCGGGTCATCAGTGTTATTCTGAGCAACGGTAGCATCACGCTGAAGCTGATTTTGAACAGGGAGGTTTTGGTTGACAGGGTTGACGGCTAAACCATTGGTACTAGCGAGGACAATAGCTAAACTCGCTGACCAACCCGTAGTTTTTAACCCCACAGACACCCTATTGGCTAACCGATTGCGGGTCATCTGAGTCGAGGGAACAGGGAATCGGGAAGAAGCTTTCATGGTCTGGATACGTTGTGGATAATCGACGACTTATGAGGTTAAGACCATAGCAGTACGATAAGAGTTTCCCTGAATGCTTCAGTCATTGGTCATTCGTCATTGGTCATTTGTCATTGGTCATTTGTCATTGGTCATTTGTCATTCGTCATTCGTCATTCGTTTACTCCCTCATCTTCCCCAGCTTCCCCAGCTTCCCCAGCTCCCTCAGCTCCCCCAGCTCCCCCATCTCCTGAGCGAAGCCGCCAAAACGTGTTAAGCTTATCAGTCGGTCAATTTTGATTAAATGACCTGATGTCAACAAAACTTTATAATTCTGTTAAGACATCTTATACTACCAAAGGATAGTTAATAAGGAGTACAAACAACGATGTCGGAGGCAATCAAGCCACTGACCGTACCCAGAGAATTCTTGGGTGCCCCCGAAGATTTTAATCTCACGTTACTAATGTTCATAGTAGCGATGGCTCTGATAGTCTTCTCGACCTGCGGTTACTGGCTGTGGGAGTTACCCGCACCCTTGTGCTTTGGGATTAATGTCCTAGCATTGCATATGGCGGGTACAGTAATCCATGATGCCTCTCACAATGTCGCCCACAAAAATCCGATCGCGAATGCGTTGATGGGTCATGGGAGTGCGTTGATGTTGGGGTTTGCGTTCCCAGTGTTTACCCGGGTACACATGCAGCATCATGCCAATGTGAATGATCCAGAAAACGATCCCGATCATTTTGTCTCAACCGGGGGTCCTCTGTGGCTAATTGCGGCACGCTTCTTTTACCATGAGGTCTTTTTCTTTAAGCGTCGCTTGTGGCGTAAGTATGAACTGCTGGAATGGTTCTTGAGCCGAGCGTTTGTGGCGGGGGTGATTTACCTGGCGTGTCACTATGGCTTTTTGGGCTATATCATGAACTTTTGGTTTACCCCAGCCCTGGTTGTGGGGTTGGCATTGGGCTTGTTTTTTGACTATTTACCCCATCGCCCCTTCAAAGAACGCGATCGCTGGAAAAATGCCAGGGTTTATCCTAGCCCCATCCTGAATATTATGATTATGGGTCAGAATTACCATTTGATTCATCATCTGTGGCCCTCTATTCCCTGGTACAAATATCAAGGAGCCTATCGAGCCACTCAGCCTTTATTAGAACAAAAGGGCTGTCATCAGTCGTTGGGACTACTACAAGGCAAAGATTTCTTAAGTTTCGTCTATGATGTTTTCCTGGGAATTCGTTTTCACCATAAAGGATCTGAGCAAACCCATGATACCAAATCCCTATGACCCGCATTTCTCACAAGTTTTGCCATCTTAATCCTTGAAACCTTTACCTAGAGTAGATTCTGAGGACAAAAACTATTGCCTATTGCCTATTCCCTATTGCCTCTCCCCACCACAAGACTTATTCAGCAGACTCTAATTATCCTATTGAAAAATTGGCTCAAAGGAATTGAAAAACTGAGCCGCTTGATAATCAGTCTCCCCTGGATGCTGTTGACTGGCTCTCAAAACATATAGGCGATTGTCCACCCAATACAACCTGTACGTCATCACTTGATTGGGGGTTCTCAGTTGAAAAGATCGACCGGGATAACCATCCAGGGAAATTGGGCGATCGCGTCGTAATTGAGCGTCAGTTTCGGCTAAAATTTGGTCGCGGACTTGGCGTAACTTGGCTTCTGGTTCAGCTAACGCAGTTTCTTCAGAATAAGCGATGACGAATTTTTGGGGAGGTTGGTTTAGTCGATACGCTTCTAGATCAAGATTAGTTGCTTGATTGGCTGGAACGGCTGTGACATCTGTAGGTTTTTTGGGTAGAGAAACCGCAAATTCTCCTTGGGGGGAAACCACTCTCGTCCATCCCGTTTCTGGATCACGCAGCGTCAGCAGACTATCTGGATGGTCTCGATTTTGCCAGTAGGCTTGCTCTTCAATCGTGAGTACATCCTCTTCAGATTCGTCTTCATCGCGTCTTTCTCTGAGCCTGTCAATGCGTCGTTCTAGTTTTTCTTCGCCTTCCTCAAAGAAGTCGGGATGCTCATAGATACCATGCGGGGGTAAGGGTTGCGGCGGTTCGGCGTCAGGGAGGTCTATATTCGGCGTTTGATCGGATGGTAAGGGTTGTGGCGTTTGCGAGTTAGGATTCCTGGGAATTTGAGTTTGAGCAAACGCTGAATGGGTCAAGCCTAGATTCGTTATAACTAGGGCGATGGCTAGAGTCCCTAGTTTGGCAACGGTAGAACCCACGCCTAGTCTAGACTCTGACGCTTGAGAATCGGGGGCGCGATCGGGTAAACGTGGTAATTTTGAATACTTGTTGCGTTGAGTAGTCATAATTTAACCTCCGTTTTTATTGGATTTACGTTCATTCTAAAAAAAATAGAAGGGTTTACCTTCTATCAATGGGCTTATTTCTAGCGACAAATTAACACATCTCTATACCTGAGTTCGTAGTAGCCACTTTAGTGGCAGAAGCGCTTAAGCGCTGATTACCAACAGTTAATTTAGGTCAAGGTGGGATTTGTTCGTCAATCAACTCTCTCCATGGTCTTGATTTTCCCAGTACGCTGACTCTTCAATTGTGAGTACCTCGTCTTCGGAAGAATCTGGCGTATTCTGGAGTCTTAACTGGTCAATTTTTTCCTCGAAATCTTCGTGTCCTTCCTCAAAGAAATCAGGATGTTCATAGAGAGCGGGAATTGGTGCAGGTCGCACAGGTTCTACGTTGAGCTCACGCCTAGGCAATCGAGGAGAGGGGAAAGACTGCGGTGTTGGCGAGTTTATCGTACTATTTCCCGGAACTTGAGCTAACGTTGCTCCCAGATTGGTCAAGCCAACAGCAATGGCTAGGGTTAGGACTTGGGTTAACGTTGAGCCTGCTAATCGTTTTGCCCCTATCCTCTGAAGCGGAAAATAGCGATGGAGGAAACGAGGCAACTTTGAATAGTTCTCGTTTCTAAGTTGCATGGTTGCACCTATGTATCTTTTTAATTCTATTTTATTTTGGCAACAAATCAACTTTGTATTTTATTTACAAAATGATACGACCTTGGTTGACTAGTTTGTATAAAAATATCACTTTTTGAAGTTAATAAATACACCCGAATGGGTGAAAGTGATACCCGCATGGGTGAAATTTTAAACCTTAATATCAATAATGACGAAATCCTTGTTGTAGTGTGAGCATCTTGCTCACTGCATTGAGCATCTTGCTCGCTAGCCATTCCCAATTTAAAGGCGTGACAGCTTATGAGAGGCAGAAGCGACTGAAAAAAGACCAGGTGATAAAAATGGGACACCCATTGCATAAGCCCCTGAAGTTGGAGAGATATAGTCCAGTAACCTCATCTCAACGAAGTCAATGAGAAGTCGATGAGTTCTCGAATAACTCCGATGGGATCTCAAAGACGGGACTGATTAGATGGGACATAACACGAGTTGCTGGAGAATACCAATGACACAGAAGCCAAGCCTGGATTTAACCCTGCTTCCTCTGACACCTGCTCCCTTGGTTCCTTTCCGGGGTATCCCTGTTAAGCCGCAGTCGCCGAGACTATCTTGGCTCAAGGTGACAGGAGGTACAGTCTCCTTACTGCTAATGCTGACATTACCCGCCTTGGCTTGTGGTGGATTGAATAGAGGATGGTTATTTGGCTCTAGTCTAATTACACTTCCGGCTATGTCATTGATGTATGGGTATGGATTACCCTTATTGGCTACGGTTTTAATTGAATCTTTTATCCTGTGCAAACGAGAGTTAATTCCTTTCCGAAAAGCTTTTGTGATAGCAGGGTTGGCGAATGGGTTTTATCTGTTGGCTAGTTTGGTTAGTTGGGTTTCTTTAAGTGTAATGTTTCCTCTGGCTCTCATTGGCTCGATTTTATCGGCGGCGATGTGTCTTTCATTCTGTCAGCGTCGGGGGTATTTGAAAAATATCAGTCAAGGGATGTTTAAGTTTTGTGTTTATCTTTTCTTCATGGCTTTGGGCTTTGCTACGTTAGTTCTGATTAGCGCTATGGATAGTTCGGCAAACCTAGCTTTTCTGTATGCTGTGACAGCCGGGTTACTGCTGATTGGCTTTATTTTGGGTTTTGTAACGAAGGGGTTTGCGATCGCAGGTTTATTAAAGCAGAAGCATCCTAATCTGGCAATGACGGTTATGTCGATGCAAGTGGGTTCCTTTGGAATTATTCCCATGGCTTATTATTTGATGCAGCTTCAAGGGTAGTTGAAGGGGCTAATGTTAGTTTTTTTGAAACGCAGAGGTTCGCAGAGGTTCGCGCAGAGGTACGCAGAGGGAGAGAGAGGTGAAAGGGGCAATGATTAATTTTTGGCTTTAAGTTGGGTGGTTTTGTGCGGTTTACTTCGTAGGAGAGAGAGTTCAATGACTGCTGATACAAATGATACAAATAGTGGCTATGGTTGTGGCTGCTTGGCTTTGTTGGGATTAATTGGCTTGTTAGGACTATATTATCTATTAGTTGAATTTACTAATATCGCTCGTGAAACACAGCAATACGAACCTAAACACTATATTGGCTCAATAAATCGCGCCCAGCAAGATTATGTTTTAGAGGAAGGTAATTTTACCGATAATATTGCTGAACTGGGACTAGGTATTAGCACTGAAACCACAGACTATACCTATTCAAGTCATGCCACTCCTTTGAGCGTCATTAACTATAGCGTTTCCCGAACATCCGATTTAGAGAGCCATGTTGGCGGTGTGTTTTTTGGTAACATTGAACAAACAGGAGAATCGACAACATTTGCAATTCTATGTCAGGCAAAATCTCCCGGTACTAATCGCCCTCCAGCACCAATTGTAGAAGATGGTACGCTTCAATGCGCTCCGGGTACAGAAAGTATTGATAGAGGGAATAATCAGGGAATTTTTATCGGAGAAGATGGGAAGTTAGCATATATTTCAGCTAATTACGCGAAAGCTGGTGAATACAATCAAGCCATTGATACTGCGGAAACGATTACAGAGAGCTGGGTTAAAGCTAAAGCGCTTGAGGTTATTGCCACGGAATTAGCGGCTGCTGGTAAGTCTAAGCAAGCTTTGACAATTATTGAAAAGATACAAGCGATCGCACTCAACTTAACTGATGCTGGTGAGTCTGAGCAAGCCTTGAGAGTAACTCACAGTATCACCGATGACTCGATTAAGAGTAAGACTATCCAAGCGATCGCACCTTATTTAACCACAGTGACTGAGCATGAGCAAGCGATTCAGGTGGCTAAAACGATGACAGATTATCAACCAAAAACCAAAGCCTTGGATGCCATTGTACGTCGATTAATTGCTACAGGGAACCCTAAACGAGCGGTTCAGATTGCTCAAACTATCCAATCTTACTATGGCGGTCAAGATAACGCAATGGCAGTAATTGAGCGTTATCAATATTCCCAGTGAGGCGTAAACAAGCGCCAATATGATACATCTCATCCGAACTATTTTTGCCCATTCAGATTTTTTATTACGTTGAACAGTTACAGCAATAGAGGCGGTCAATCCTTATGAAAACTAATCTCTTGTTTAATCCCAAGCAACGTTTACAGGAACGCTACCAACTGCAACAGCAATTGGGGAATAATGCAGGGCGTCAAACCTGGTTAGCTCAAGATTTACAGTCTGGCGAACAGGTGACAGTTAAGTTACTGGCGTTTAATCCCCAGATGGAGTGGGATGAGTTTAAGCTGTTTGAACGAGAAGCGGCTGTGCTAAAGCAACTGAATCATCCCCGAATTCCTCAATATCGGGATTATTTTTCCTTGGATCAAAAAATTGGGGCGGGGTTATGTTGGTTTGGCTTAGTGCAGGATTATATTCCCGGCAAATCCTTACAGCAGTTACTGAATGAGGGAAAGCGCTTTACGGAGTCACAGGTTCGTTCAATTGCTAAACAAGTGCTGGAGATTCTTATCTATTTACATGGGTTAAATTCACCTGTATTGCACCGAGATATTAAGCCGAGTAATCTGATTTTAGGAGAGGATAAGCAGATTTATTTAGTTGATTTTGGTGCGGTGCAAGATAGTGCGGCGGTAGAAGGAGTGACGTTTACTGTGGTGGGAACGAGTGGATATGCACCCTTAGAACAGTTCTGGGGACAAGCGGTTCCGGCTTCGGATCTCTATGCTTTGGGCGCGACGTTAATTCATCTATTAACAGGTGTTTCTCCGGCTGATTTACCGCAACGAAATTTACGCATACAATTTCGGGATCAGGTGAGTATTAATTCTCAGTTGATCAGTTGGATTGAAGCCTTGACGGAACCTGACCTAGATTGGCGCTTGAGTTGTGCGAGTCAAGCTCTTGATGCATTGGAAACCGGGCGATCGATTCGTTCTATGGGTTATCCATTGGGAACTGTACATCCGCCTTTTTCAACACGAATTAAGCTTAAAAAAAGTCAAAATAAACTTGTCATTGATTTGCCTACAAGCCGACTCTTGGTTCCCCTAGAAGCTTACTTTTTTATGTTGAAACTAATTCCTTTTGTCGCTTTGATTATACTTTTAATAATTATAGTTTTAGTTCTAATATTTAGTATTTTTGGAGCTTTGGTGAATTTGATGAATATATTTGTATTGATGACAAATATATTTTGGATAACTTTAACTATAAAATTACTACAAGAAGGAGTATCTCATTTAAAGGCAATGTACAGAGATATTAGCAGTTTAAAAATTGTTTTTTGGGGATACTCTATAGTGTTTGATGCAGAAAAATCTATTTGTCAGAGATTTGATCGTTATTTACGCCTTGCGGAGATTCGAGAAGTAGGTAGTAATCATTCGGGTAATGCTATCTATCTCAAGACAAGAACAGGAAACTACTGTTTAGTCAATCGACTAAAACCATCTGAATCAAAATGGTTAGTTGGTGAAATCACAGATTGGCTAGCAAATTGTCAATAACGGACGTAACTCATAAATTATTATTTCAAGGAGTAACTCATGTTAAGCGCAGGAAAAGTTTTATGCGATCGCTATCAGCTACAAAAACAATTAGGACATAATGCAGGGCGGCAAACTTGGTTAGCGATGGATACACAAGCCTCACCGCCAACAGCCGTTGTGGTTAAATTGCTGGCGTTTAATCCCCAGATGCAATGGGATGAGTTGAAGCTGTTTCAACGAGAGGCTCAAGTTCTAAAGAATCTAAACCATCTTCGCATTCCGAAGTATCTGGATTATTTCTCAGTGGATGATGTTGAAGCGGGTTTAGAAGACTCTTCTATCGATAATAAAAATAGTGATCAGTCTAACGTAAACGGATTACCCTGGTTTGCTTTAGTGCAAGAGTATATTCCCGGTAGTTCTCTCAAACAGTTATTAGATCAAGGGAAACGGTTTAAGGAGAATCAGGTGCGTCATTTTGCCGAGGACTTGCTCAATATTTTAATCTATTTACACGAATTGAGTCCGCCTGTTCTTCACCGTGATATTAAGCCCAGCAATCTAATTTTAGGAAAAAATAACCAAATTTATTTGGTAGACTTTGGTGCTGTGCAAGACAAAGCCAAAGCTGAAGGGGTTACATTTACAGTAGTGGGAACCAGTGGTTATGCGCCCCCTGAACAGTTATGGGGAAAAGCTGTACCTGCATCAGATTTATATGCCTTGGGTGCGACTTTAATTCATTTATTAACAGGGATTCCGCCATCTCAATTGCCTCAGCAGCGAATGCAGATTAAGTTTCAAGATAAAGTCAAGGTTGAGCCAAATTTTGCTAACTGGATTGATCAGTTAATTCAACCTGCACCGGAAAAACGGTTGAGTACGGCACGTCAAGCTTTTTCTGCACTGCAATCCTCTTTGATTCCTCACCACAATCAAATCCCTGCTCAACACTCAAGACGCTATGTAGATGATCGCTATTTTGATAATGATAGTGGCTACGGTTGTGGCTGCTTGGCTTTGCTCGGACTAATTGGAATTGGCTTTATTTTCCTATTAACTCCTTCATTTCTTAGTAGCGCTGATAAAGCAATGCAATCCGAAGCAAAACAGTATATTGGTTCAATGAATCGCGCCCAGCAAGCTTATTTTTTAGAGAAGGCTAATTTTACGAATGAATTTGACGAGCTAGGACTTGGTGTAAAAAGTGAAACCACAAACTATACCTATTCAACTTATGCCACTCTTTTGAGTTCGATCAACTATAGTGTTTCCCGCCAATCCGATTTAAAGAGTTATGTGGGCGGTGTGTTTTTTGGTAGGGTTGAAGCAACAGGAGAATTAACAACATTAGCTATCTTGTGTGAGACAAAAGATAAGGGTACTAATCGCCCCCCAGCACCAATTGTAGAAAATGGTATGCTTCAATGCGCTCCGGGTACAGAAAATCTTGATGGAGAAAATGATCGGGGCATTTTTCTGGGGGAAGATTGGAAGTTAGTAGATGTTTCAGCTAATTACGCGAAAGCTGGTGAGTATACCCAAGCCCTTGATACTGCGGAAACGATTACAAATGACTTGATTCAGGTAAAAGCACTGGACTTAATTACAACGGAGTTAATGGTGGTAGGTAAGTCTAAGCAAGCTTTGACAATTATTGAAAGGATACAAGCGATCGCACTCCAGTTAACTGATGCTGGTGAGTATACCCAAGCTCTGAGAGTGACTCGTCATATCACCGATGACTCGATTCAGAGTAAGACGATTCAAGCGATCACATCCTACTTAACCACGTCTGCTGAGTATAAACAAGCCTTGCGAGTAATTCGTAGTATCACAGATGAGTCGATTAAGAGTAAGACTATCCAAGCGATCGCACCCTATTTAACCACGTCTGCTGAGTATGAACAAGGGATTCAGGTGGCTAAAACGATTACAGACTACGAACTAAAAGCCAAAGCCTTGGATGCCATTGTACGCCGATTAGTCGCTACGGGAAACCCTGAACGAGCGGTTCAGATTGCTCAAACTATCCAATCTTACTATGGTGGTAAAGATAAAGCGATGGCAGCACTTGAGCGTTATAAAAATTACCGATGAGGCATAAACATCATGAATCTGATACATCTTAATAAGAACTATTTTGGTGGCGATAGCCCAGAGGATTTATTCGTTGCATGATTACAGAGAAAGGGTATTATGAGAGATAATTTTTTGTTTCATCCCAACCAATGCTTAAAGGAACGTTACCAACTGCAACAGCAATTAGGGAACAATGCAGGGCGTCAAACCTGGTTAGCTCAAGATTTACAGTCTGGTGAACAGATGACGGTGAAGTTACTGGCGTTTAATCCCCAGATGGAGTGGGATGAGTTTAAGTTGTTTGAACGGGAAGCAGCGGTGCTAAAGCAACTGAATCATCCTCGAATTCCTCAGTATCGGGATTATTTTTCCTTGGATCAAAAAATTGGGGCGGGGTTATGTTGGTTTGGCTTAGTGCAGGATTATATTCCAGGCAAATCTTTACAGCAGTTACTGAATGAGGGAAAGCGTTTTACGGAGTCACAGGTTCGTTCGATTGCTAAACAAGTGCTGGATATTCTCATCTATTTACATGGGTTAAATTCTCCAGTATTACACCGAGATATTAAGCCGAGTAATCTGATTTTAGGAGAGGATAAGCAGATTTATTTAGTTGATTTTGGTGCGGTGCAAGATAGTGCGGCGGTAGAAGGAGTGACGTTTACCGTGGTGGGAACGAGTGGATATGCACCATTGGAACAGTTCTGGGGACAAGCGGTTCCGGCTTCGGATCTCTATGCTTTGGGCGCGACGTTAATTCATTTATTAACAGGTGTTTCTCCGGCTGATTTGCCGCAACGAAATTTACGCATACAATTTCGGGAGCAGGTGAGTATTAACCCTCAGTTGATAAGTTGGATTGAAGCCTTGACGGAACCTGACCTAGATTTGCGCTTGAGTTGTGCTAGTCAAGCTCTTGATGCATTGGAAACAGGGCAATCTATTCGTTATCCGTTAGAAACTGTATGTCCGCCTTTTTCAACACGAATTAAGCTTGAGAAAAACAAAAATAAACTTATTGTTTATTTTGCTGCAAAAGGAATAATGTGCTTTGTGAATATTCCCGTATTTTTATTCATGAAATTAATTCTATTCTTTAGTTTAATTTTATCATTGTTATTTGTAGATTTATGCCTAACCTTAATTGGGTTTAATATATTAAAGAATTTATTCTTTATGCCATTTTTAACAATAATAGCAAGTCTTTATATATTTGGGCTTTGGATTCTTTTGAATAAAGAAGGGCTGATTCATTTAAAAAAAATGTACAGAGATATCCGTAATCTTATACGTGCTAATTTCTGGGGATACTCTGTAGTATTTGACATGGAGGAATTGACTTGTCAGAGATTTGATTTCCATCTACTCCTTTCAGAGATTCAAGGAGTAGGTAGTAACCATTCAGGTAAAGCCATCTATCTCAAGACAAGAAAGGAAGACTATTGTTTGGCAAATCGACTAACACTATCTGAATCAAGTTGGCTGGTTTGTGAAATTAAAAATTGGCTGGCAAATTGTTAACAACGGATGTAATTAATAAATTATAATTCCCAGGAGTAACTCATGTTAAGTTCAGGACAAGTTTTACGCGATCGCTATCAGCTACAAAAACAGTTGGGACATAATGCAGGGCGGCAAACTTGGTTAGCGATGGATACTCAAGCCTCACCGCCAAAAACCGTTGTGGTTAAATTTTTGATGTTTAATCCCCAGATGCAATGGGATGAGTTGAAGCTGTTTAAACGAGAGGCTCAAGTTCTTAATAATCTCAATTATCCTCGCATTCCGAAGTATCTTGATTATTTTTCAATGGATGATATCGAGGCGGGTTTAGAAGAATATGCTGCCGATAATAATGATAAGTCTAATGTAACTGACTTACCTTGGTTTGCTTTAGTACAAGAGTATATTCCCGGTGAATCTCTCAAACAGCTATTGGATCAGGGGAAACGATTTAGCGAAAATCAGGTGCGTCATTTTGCTGAGGATTTGCTCAAGATTTTAATCGAGCTACACGAATTAAGTCCGCCTGTTCTCCATCGTGATATTAAGCCGAGTAATCTTATTTTGGGGGAGGATAACCAAATTTATTTGGTAGACTTTGGTGCTGTGCAAGACAAAGCCAAAGCTGAAGGGGTTACATTTACAGTAGTGGGAACCAGTGGTTATGTACCCCCTGAACAGTTATGGGGAAAAGCTGTACCTGCATCAGATTTATATGCTTTGGGTGCGACTTTGATTCATTTATTAACAGGGATTCCGCCGTCTCAATTGCCCCAGCAGCGAATGCGGATTAAGTTTCGAGATAAAGTCAAGATTGAGCCGAGTTTTGCTAACTGGATTGAGCAGTTAATTCAACCTGCACCGGAAAAACGGTTGAGTACGGCACGTCAGGCTTTTTCTTTGCTGCAATCCTGTTTTATTTATCACCAGAATCAAATTCCTGTGCAACAATCAATAAACCGTTCATCGGATACGAAAAGTGGTTACGGTTGTGGCTGCTTGGCTTGGCTAGGACTAATGGGAATTGGCTTTATTATCATAGTAATTCCTTCATTTCTTAATAGCGCTGGTAAAGCCAGAGAGTCAGAAGCAAAACTATATATTAGTTCAATGAATCGCGCCCAGCAAGCTTATTTTTTAGAGGAAAGTAATTTTACTGATGCTATTGCTGAACTGGGACTGGGATTTAACACTGAAACAGAAAACTATACCTATTCAATGCATACAAATTACTTGAGCGTTATTAACTATGCCGTTTCCAAAAAATCAAAGATGAAAGGCTATGTGGGCGCTGTATTTTTGGGTGACGCTGCAGCAACAGGAGAGATGACAACATTTGCAATTCTGTGTGAGGCAGAATCTCCCGGTACTCATCGCCCTCCAGCACCAATTGTAGAAGATGGTGTGATTCAATGCGCCCCGGAGACAGTAAAGCTCAAGTCTTATGGAGAGGATGAAAAAGGAATTTTTCTGGGGGAAGATTGGAAGTTAGCTTATCGTTCGGCTAATTACGCGAAAGCTGGTAAGTACAATCAAGCCCTTGATACTGCGGAAATGATTACAGAGCGTTGGGTTAAAGTCAAAGCACTTGAGGTTATTGCCACGGAGTTAGTGGCGATGGGTAAGTCTAAGCAAGCTTTGACAATCATTGAAAAGATACAAGCGATCGCACTCAAGTTAACTGATGCTGGTGAGTCTGAGCAAGCCTTGAAAGTAACTCGTCATATCACCGATGATTCGATTAAGAGTAAAACTATCCAAGCGATCGCACCCTATTTAACCACGTCTGCTGAGTATGAACAAGCCATTCAGGTAGCTAAAACGATTACGGACTATGAACCAAAAGCCAAAGCCTTGGATGCCATTGTACGCCGATTAGTCGCTACAGGGAACCATAAACGAGCGGTTCAGATTGCTGAAATCATCCAATCTTATTATGGTGGTAAAGGAAAAGCGATGGCGGCAATTGAGCGTTATAAAACTTCACAGTGATGCGTCATCATGAATATTATAGACGAATTTTGCCGATTCGGATAGTTCACCTGATTGAGCCGTTATCACAATAGAGGTGGTAATCCGTTATGAGAGATAATCTATAGAGCCATAGAATTGTTAGCCAGGGATGTGACGGATGAAGCAGGAAGGAGTCAATTATGTTAAGTGCAGGACAAGTTTTACGCGATCGCTATCAGCTACAACAAAAATTGGGGCAAAATGCGGGGCGACAAACTTGGTTAGCCACGGATATGCAAGCCTCACCACCAGCAGATGTTGTGGTTAAATTGCTGGCATTTAATCCTCAGATGCAGTGGGATGATTTAAAGTTGTTTCAACGAGAAGCTCAAGTTCTCAAAAATCTTAATCATCCTCGCATTCCTAAATATCTGGATTATTTTTCTGTGGATGGTGTTGGAGCGAGTTTAGAAGCATCTTCTGCTGATAATAATAGTGATACCTCCCATGTCACCGGATTACCGTGGTTTGGTTTGGTGCAAGACTATATTCCCGGTGACTCTCTCAAACAGTTATTAGAGCAAGGGAAACCGTTTAGCGAAAATCAGGTGCGTCAGTTTGCTGAGGATTTGCTCAAGATTTTAATCGAGCTACACGAATTAAGTCCGCCTGTTCTCCACCGCGATATTAAGCCAAGTAATCTGATTTTGGGGGAAAATAACCAAATCTATCTGGTAGATTTTGGTGCTGTGCAAGACAAAGCCAAAGCTGAAGGTGCTACGTTTACAGTGGTGGGAACCAGTGGTTATGCACCACCAGAACAGTTATGGGGAAAGGCTGTACCTGCCTCTGATTTTTATGCCTTGGGTGCAACGCTAATTCATTTATTAACAGGGATTCCGCCGGCGGAATTGCCCCAGCAGCAAATGCGGATCAAGTTTCAAGATAAAGTCCGAATTAATCCGAATTTTGCCAACTGGATTAACCAGTTAATTCAACCTGCACCGGAAAAACGGTTGAGTACAGCACGTCAAGCGTTGTCTTCGTTGCAATCTTGTTTTATTTCTCACCCCAGTAAATTCTCCGCCCAAAAATCAATTAGCCCTTTATCTGACACAGATGGTGGGTATGGTTGTGGTTGTTTAGCGTTGCTCGGACTAATTGGTTTGGGGGGACTAATTTCTCTATTCTTTTCAAATGCGGCTCATCAAGCTAAGCAGTCAGAAGCTAAACAATATGTTGGTGCAATGAATCGCGCCCAGCAAGCCTACTTCCTCGATAAAAATGCATTTACTGATAATGTAAAAAATCTGGAATTAGGTATTATCTCTGAAACAAAAAACTATAGCTATTCCAGTCATACCACGCCCCTGAGTTCCATTAACTATGGTGTTTCCCGTAAATCCAATTAAAAGAGCTATGTTGGCGGTGTTTTTTGGGGTAGCGTTGAAAGAACAAGAGGATCGACATTTACAATTCTGTGTAAGGCAAAATCTTTGGGTACTAATCGCCCCCCAGCACCAATTGTGCAAGAGGGGGTGATTCAATGCGCCCCGAATACAGTAAAAATTAATGGAGGCTCTTTTATCGGGAACGATTGGAATTTAGCAGAGCGTGCGGCTAATTATGCCAGTGCTGGTGAGTATAATCAAGCCCTTGATACGGCGGAAACGATTACAGACGAATGGTTTAAGGCAAAGGCATTGGAGATTATTGCCACTAATTTAACGGTTACAGGTAAGACTGAGCAAGCGGTTCAGATTGCGGAAACGATTACAGACGAATGGCTAAAGGCAAAGGTATTAGCCGTCATTGCCTTGGAGTTAGCGGCGGCTAGTGAATATGATCCAGCCTTGCCCATCATCGAAAGGGTACAAGCGATCGCACTCAACTTAACAGATGCTGGTGAGTATACCCAAGCCCTGACAGTGACTCGTACTATCCCCCATGACTCGATTCGCAGTAATACCATAGCAGCGATCGCACCGTATTTAACCACGGCGACTGAGTATGAACAAGCAATTCAGGTGGCTAACACAATCACCAACTACGAACAAAAAGCTAAAGCCTTAGATGCGATGGTGCGTCGGTTAGTGGCTATAGGTGAGCAGAAACGAGCGGTTCAGATTACTGAAACCATTCAATTATACTATGGCGGTAAAGATAAAGCAATGACGGCAATTGAGCGTTATAAACCTTCACCGTGATGCGTCAAAAATTATGAATCTGAGCCATTTTATAGGGAGTAGTTTTGCCGATTTTGATGTTTCAGCACGTTGAGCCGTTATAGCAACAGAGAGTTATGATAGATCATCATTTATTTAATCCCAATCAATCGTTAAAGGAACGTTATCAACTGCAACATCAGTTAGGGAATAACGCAGGGCGACAAACCTGGTTAGCTCACGATTTACAGTCTGGCGAACAGGTGACAGTTAAGTTACTGGCGTTTAATCCCCAGATGGAGTGGGATGAGTTTAAGTTATTTGAACGGGAAGCGGCGGTGCTGAAGCAACTGAATCATCCCCGGATTCCTAAATACCGTGATTACTTTTCGTTGGATCAACAAATAGGCGCGGGGTTGTGTTGGTTTGGCTTGGTACAGGATTATATTCCCGGAAAATCCTTACAGCAGTTACTGAATGAGGGAAAGCGGTTTACGGAGTCACAAGTTCGTTCAGTTGCTAAACAAGTGCTGGAAATTCTCGCCTATTTACATGGGTTAAATTCCCCTGTATTGCATCGGGATATTAAGCCGAGTAACCTGATTTTAGGAGACGAGAAGCAGGTTTATTTAGTGGATTTTGGTGCAGTGCAAAACAGTGCGGCGGTAGAAGGAGTGACGTTTACTGTGGTGGGGACAAGCGGATATGCCCCCTTGGAACAGTTTTGGGGACAAGCGGTTCCTGCGTCTGATCTCTATGCTTTGGGCGCGACGTTAATTCATTTGTTAACGGGTATTCCGCCGGCGGATTTACCCCAACGGAATTTACGGATACAGTTTCGGAATCAGGTGAGTATTAATTCTCAGTTGATCAGCTGGATTGAAGCCTTGACGGAACCTGACTTAGGCTTACGCTTGAGTTGTGCAAATCAAGCACTTGATGCATTAGAAACGGGGCGATCGATTCCTGAGCAATTGGAAACTATTCAGCCTCCTTTTTTGAGTCGAATTCAAGTTCATAAATCGCCGCGAGAAATTATTTTGCAAATCCATCAAGACAGACTACTATTTTGGGAAATAGTGTTTAAAAATGGATTAAAGTGCGCCTTGTATTTTAGCTTATTCATTGTCTGGGCATTGCTGACATTACTTTTAGTATCTGCTGCTGGTGGAGTTGTATTTGCGACACTTGGTATAGTGGTAAGCATAGTCTTAAAAGAATTCTCATCAACTAGCCTGCTCATGTTTTTTTTGATTGCGTTTGTTAGCGGGATATTGATTTTATGCTTATCTCATTTGGTGTCACTAGGTTACAATACACTAGGAAAGTATTTGCAGGACATAAAAAAAACAAGCATTGCTAACCTGGGGGGATATTCAATAAAAATTAATTTTAATCAATTCGTTATTGAGCATTTACATTGCCGGGGAAATACTTCAGACATTAAAAACGTATTTATAGGAAACAATGGGCGTGCTATCTATCTCCAAACTAGAACCAATAACTATTATAGTAGCCAACGTTTAGGTCAATCAGTTTCTGGGCAGGCTGAAGTTAATACCTATCCCTTGGCAAACTACTTAACTCAATCTGAAGCGAACTGGCTGCGTCAAGAAATTCAAGATTGGCTAGCGGACTATGGGTAACAGATGTAACCTATAAATAAGCGGTTAAAGACATCAAACTTAATCGGCAATGTACACAACCCTCTACAACCTGAAACGAAAAGGAGGTAACGCACCAGACTCTTTCGCTGTACCCAGGAAGATAGGAACGTTATGATCGAGAAAAACGAGGTAATCTTGTGTTCAATCGTGATCAATGTTTAAAAGAACAATACCAGCTCCATCAAAGATTAGGGCGCACAGCAGCAGGGCGACAAACTTGGTTAGCGACGGATTTACAATCTAATGAACAAGTGACGGTTAAGCTATTAGCCTTTAGCCCGGAAATGCAGTGGGAGGAACTTAAACTATTTGAACGCGAGGCACAAGTTTTACAAGCCCTGAATCATCCCCGAATTCCCCGCTATCGTGATTATTTTTCCTTAGACAAAGAAGCGGGGTTACAGTTGCCGTGGTTTGGACTGGTGCAAGACTATATTCCGGGAGATTCGCTTCAAGAATTATTAGATAAAAATAAACGGTTTAGTGAGACACAGGTTCGTGCGATTGCGACTCAAGTTCTAGATATTCTGATTTATTTACACGAATTGAGTCCGCCCGTATTGCACCGAGATATTAAACCCAGTAATCTGATTTTAGGTGAAGACAAGCAAGTTTATCTGGTGGATTTTGGGGCAGTACAAGCGCAAGCGGCTGTTACCGGAGTGACGTTTACTGTGGTGGGGACGAGTGGTTATGCGCCCTTAGAACAGTTTTTGGGACGGGCGGTGGCGGCTTCCGATTTATATGCGTTGGGCGCAACTTTAATTCACCTACTAACGGGTACAGCCCCGGCTGATTTACCTCAAAAAGAAGGGCGGATTTATTTTCGCGATCGCATAAGTATTAACTCCCATTTTATCCCTTGGATTGAGCAGATGACGGAAATTGGGTTAGAAAAGCGCTTTAGCACCGCCAAACAAGCTATGAAATCGCTAATATCAGGACATGTTAATCTCTCTACTGCCGCGCCTAATCCGACTCGAATCAAAACTTATAAACCGTCAGGGAGTCTGATTAAAATCAATATTAATAAATCCATGAAACAACTCGTGATTACAATTCCTGCACCGGGACTTCGTAAAATAATCCAATATAGCTGGCTGGGAGCTATCATTTTCGGCTACTTTACTTTAGCTTTATTTTTTGCCTTGATAAATCAAGTTATTTTGCTAATAGATAAACCAGCATTAATGGGGCTGTTGATAGTCTTAGCATTATTAACAGCATTTGTTGCTTTACTGGCTAATTTTTTTGGTCAAAAAACTCACGTTTTATTGGATCGCCATCGTAACCTATTCCAGCTAGAGCGACAGACAGGGTTCTTCAAATATGGTCGCCAGCAGCAATCCATTACAAATATTGGGAATCCCTTCCTAGTGAATCGGGGGTCTATTTATGAAGTCAGAATTCCATCAACACGGGGTACGTATAAACTGGGCGGTGCTTTGGGTGAACAGGAAAGTACCTGGTTAATTCAAGAACTATTAGATTGGCTGAAGTTATGACTAATTTTCCTTACCAAATCGGTGGTAGTCTACCTGAAGATGCCCCCACCTATATTATCCGACAAGCAGACACGGAACTCTATAAAGGACTCAAAGCTGGAGAATTTTGTTATGTCCTTAATTCCCGACAAATGGGTAAATCTAGCTTACTGGTTCGCACCATGCAAAAGCTATCTGCGGAAGGATTTGCCTGTGCTGCAATTGATTTATCGGATATTGGTAGCCAATCCCTGGATCAGTGGTATGGCGGTGTAGCCTATCAGTTATTGAATAGCTTTAATCTATTCAATCCCCTGGAATTTATGGATTGGTGGCAAGGGCGAGATTGGATGTCTCCGGTGCAGCGATTGAGTGAACTTCTTTCAACGGTACTGCTGAAAGAGTTATTTCAACCTATTGTTATTTTTATCGATGAAATCGATAGTATTCTCAGCTTGCAGGAAGCTGCCGATGACTTTTTTGCCTTGATTCGCGCCTGCTATAATAAACGCGCCCAAAATAGTGATTATCAACGCCTGACGTTTGTCCTAGTCGGAGTTGCTACACCCTCGGATTTAATTAGTGACCCCACTCGCACCCCTTTTAATATTGGTCGGGCGATAGAATTGCAGGGGTTTCAATTCCAAGATTGCCAACCGTTGATTCAGGGATTAGCGGGAAATGTTAATCATCCTGAAACTGTATTGCAAGAGATTTTAACCTGGACAGGTGGACAACCTTTCTTAACCCAAAAACTCTGTAAAGTAGTGGTGCAACATTCAAGCCTAGTCGGGGTGCATCACTCGACTATTAATGATTCAATCAACGATTTAAATTCACCCTTAATTGGGCAAATTGTCCAATCTCAACTCCTGGAAAACTGGGAATCTCAGGATGAACCTGCCCATATCCGGACTATCCGCGATCGCATTCTCAAAAATGAGCAATTGGCGGGTCGATTATTGGGACTTTATCAGCGAATTTTACACCAAGGAGAACTGATTGCTGATGAGAGTCCAGAACAAGCTCAATTATGCCTGAGTGGATTAGTGGTTTGTCAAAGGGGAAAACTCAGAGTCAAAAACCGAATTTATCAGTCGATTTTTACCGCCAATTGGGTAGAAAATGCCCTGGCTGAATTACGCCCATACAGTGAAGCGTTAACCGCTTGGTTTGCCTCAGATTGTCAAGATGAATCCCGATTATTGCGCGGACAGGCTTTACAAGATGCTCAAGATTGGGCGACAGGGAAAAGTTTAAGCGATCGCGACTATCATTTCCTCGCGGCGTCTCAAGAAGCAACCCTAACCCAGTTACGGCAAATCGAAAGCCAAAATCAAGCGGAAATTAAGCAACTGCGTCGCGAAAAAGAATTACTGGAAGAATTGACGAAAGAACAACAGCAGCGAAAATTAATCCAAGCGAAATTAAATCGGGAACAGCAGTTAAGATTTCAATATCTCACGGGGGCAGCGGCGGTAATTATAACAGTATTAATAAGTGTCTTTTGGGTTAAACCCTCTATCGAAGAACGGAATATTAAAATCAATACCCTGAGTTTATTATCCGAATCCCTTTTAGCCACTAATAAACCGCGAGATGCACTCATCGAAAGTATTCGCGCCACCAAAGAACTGAAACAGTCTCTCGGCGTGACAGCGGATACCAAAATGCGGGTAATTATGGCATTCAATCAAGTGATTTCGAGTTTCAGTCAGCCGAATACTTTACCCGGACATTCTTCCCCAGTGACTCAGTTTCAGTTTAGTCCTGATAGTCAGATGGTGGCTGTCGCTTATCAGGATGGTACAGTAAAGCTGTGGCATCATCGGAGTGATCCCGATAAATCTAACCGAGTTTATACCTTACAGGAAGCAGGCGATCGCATTCTTAATCTTAGCTTTAGTTCCGATAGCCAAACCCTCGCCAGTGCTAGCGCTGATGGTACAATTCAAGTTTGGGATCAAAAGGGTCAACGACAGGCAACTGTAAACGTTGATGCTGATACGATAACCAGTATCAGTTTTAATCCCAACCGCCAACAAATTGCCATTAGTACCGATAAGGAGATTCAACTGTGGCAATATCTGGAGAATCAATTAGCGCAAACGTTAACTCGTCCCCATATTTCCCATGTCCGTTTTTCTGCCAACGGTGATAAACTAGCAACTGTAGATCACCAAGGCGCGATCGCACTGTGGCGGTGTCGGGATGGTCAATTACTCCACACCTTTGATGCAAGCACTGATGCGATTATTGATATCCAATTTAGTCCCAATAGTCAACTCATTGCCTCTAGCAGTACAGAGGGTACAGTGAAACTCTGGCGTAAAAATGGCACATTGCAGAACATCTTACACCATACTAAGCCAGTCACCAGCTTTAGCTTTAGTGCAGATAACCAAATGTTAGCCACGACAAGTACCGATAACCGCGTCAGACTCTGGCATCAAAATGGTACATTACTTAAAGCCTTACCGAGTCATAAAAATCCAGTCGCCAAGGTTAGCTTTTCCCCGGATGGTGAACAATTAGCATTAGCGAATTCGGATGGAACAATTCGCTTGTGGAATTTGAATCTGAACAAGCTGTTGCAGCAAGGGTGTGTCAGCCTAATCGGAAACGACAATCCTGTTCACGCCAAGACTCATTCTGATGCATTCCACCTTTGTCAAAAGTACACTCCTGTAAATATAGATAGATAAACCTTAATCTGTAGGGTGGGTTAGGCGGTGTTCAATTTAGGAAACAAATCATTTAATGATCACTCCGCCGTAACCCACCACCTTATCCTTTATTCAGGGTTAACAAAAAATAAGGGGGAGTCAACAAAATTAATGGATTTCTCCTTAACGATAATGAGGTTAAAAGGGGTACGCATGATGGAAAGCACGTAATGTTCAGGAAGCGCGAGGGCGTTAGGTTACTCAAAAACAAGGCTCCGTCTAGGTTCCAAAGACCCAAACTCTCGTTGACCTGCACCCGATACAACCAGTGTGGGTGAGTGCGATCGCGGCGAAAGTAGTATACCATCTATACTGAAAGGGATAAATTGCTCAAGAATTAAGTATTTAGGAGATTTTTGCTCCTAAAATGCCGTTTTATCGTACTATAGATAGAATAAGTAGTGGGATACAGATAGGTGAAGAATCATGCTAATTCAACTAACTTTACAAAACTTTTTATCTTTTAGAGATGAAGTTACGTTCAGTATGCTAGGCGTTAACAGTGACCAAAAACATTTAGAACATCTGGCTAACAATGCAGCCGGGAAAGATCGCTCACTGCTACCACTCGCCGCAATTTATGGGGCAAATGCAGCAGGTAAATCAAATCTTATAGAGGCTGTAAAGTTTGCCAAAGATTTAGTTGTAGAAGGAACTAGAAGCACTCAATCAATTCCAGTTATCCCATTTAAACTGGGGAATTATAGTCAAAAACCCAGTAAATTTGAATGTATATTTACGTATCAAGGCATCCAGTACTCTTATGGATTTAGATTGAATAGAGAACAAATTTTTGAGGAATGGCTTTATGGTATTCCTCATGACAAAAAACAAGAAGTAATGTATTTTGAACGCATCACTTCTTCAAAAAAAGAAACAAATTTAGACTATGGCACGCCTCTTAAAGGTAGAAGTAATAAACGCAAACAATTCCTTGATTTCGTGGCTGAAGGGACTCGCCCTAACCAACTTTTTTTAACAGAAGCGATTGACCGCAATGTTGATGTATTAGTTCCGGTGGCTAACTGGTTTAGAGAAGCACTGACTATTATTCCAGCCGAGGCTGACTATCCGGGATTAGAAATTGGCATCCTTGGTGATGAATCATATATCAATTTTATCAGTGAATTTCTTCGATTTGCCGGAACAGGGATTGATTCGATCAGCACTGAGGAAATTGAACTCGACATTGATTATCATTTTCCAAATATGCCTAAACTTGTCATAGATGATTTAATACAAGAACTTAATCAGGCGGATGAAGAAGCACTAGCATTAATAGGGAGTAATATTCGAGGTAAACGGTATCTAATCCGCAAAAATAAAGAGGGTAAAGTAAGGTTAATTCAATTGAAAACTAAACATCGCAATGACAACGGAAATCTGATTGATTTCACAATTGAAGAAGAGTCAGAAGGCACTCAACGTTTACTTAATCTTATCCCGATTCTCTTTCTTTTGAAGCAAGAACCTGAAAAAGTCATTTTTTTAGATGAACTTGATAGACGATTACATCCGCTACTGTCTCATTGTTTTGTGCAAACAGCAATAAACTGTAGAAAAAAAAGTAATCAATTAATCTTTACAACTCATGACACTAACCTACTCGATTTAGATTTACTGCGACGGGATGAGATTTGGTTTGTTGAAAAGAATCAGCAAGGTGCATCAAGTCTTTATTCTTTAGCCGAATTCAAAATCAGACCTGACTTGAAAGTTGAAAAAGGTTACTTAAACGGTCGTTTTGGTGCTATTCCTTTCTTTGGAGATCCACAACGTTTAGGATGGTTGAATTGTGAAACTGATTTGTCTGTTTAAATCAGCTATAACTAATGAGCAGAATCAATCGAACCAAGCTACTAGATCGTCAGCATGATCGAAGAGATGCAAAGCTTTTCATCATTGCTACTGAAGGAGAAGCCACCGAAAAGCAATATTTTGGTCTGTTTCAGAGTACCAAAATTAAAGTAGAAGTCCTAGCTACAGGAGATGATCATAAATCTGCTCCTCAGTATGTTTTAGCCCGTTTAAATGACTTTAAGGAGATGTATGATCTAAATGACGATGATATGCTTTGGCTGGTTTTTGATGTAGATCGTTGGACGTCTCAAAATTTAAGCTCAGTTTGTCGTGAAGCTAAACAAAAAAATTATTATTTAGCTATCAGCAATCCCTGTTTTGAAGTTTGGTTGTGTCTACACTTTTCCGATTTAAATCCCCAGGATACAAGTTGCAAAAATTTCAAAGCAAGACTAAGAATGCTTTTAGGAAGTTACAATAGTAGTAAACTTGATCTATCTTTATATGATGAACCCAAGATCGCAGATGCGGTAGCTCGTGCCAAGCAGCTACATCCAACAGCGACACAAAATTGGCCTCCTACACCAGGAACACACGTATATCGGCTCGTTGAAATTCTTCTACAAAGCTTGAATAAGTGACAGTCCTGATGACACCACATTGCCCTGTCCCTACCGCCAAACCTTACTAAATTCACCCCCTACGATGAAGACAATGACGATTGGAAATAGAGTTCCTTCAACTCGTCCAAAGACACATCATTTTCAGGTCGCGGGTCACGGAAGTAGGGATGAATCGGCAACAATTCATCCGGACGACGGGCGTTAGGTGAGGCGACAATTTCCTCGATTAAGTTCAGATAATCTATCGCCGTTGTCTTCCAAGTGTAATAGTTCCATACATGCTGGCGACAGGCGTTGTGCAACCTCTCCCACCGTTGAGAATCACTAAGAACTTCTTCTAAACCCTGGGCAATTGCTGTTGGATTCTCTGGATCAATGAGAATACCATAAACCTCATCTCCCTCTCGCAAACTCTCCCTTAAACCACTGTTCTGAGTCACGACTAATGGTAACCCAGCTAACGCGGCTTCTATTGGACCTAATCCAAAAGGTTCGTGGTGAGAAGTGAGGGCAAATACAGAACGACGTTGGACAAAAAATCGATAAGCAGCAGCGAGGGCGGGTTGATCTGGGAGGCTAAAGCCACTGATTTTACCCCATAAGTTATTATTGTTCACCACGTCGCGTATGGGAATAAGTACCTCCTTTTCTGCTGTATGATTGCTAACAGGTTCCCGCAGTGGGTTGTCTTCCCCCTGGGTGAAAATAACCAGATTTGCTTTTTCTTGCAGCGTTTCACTCTCAGCAAAGGCTTGAACTAAACCCAGATGATTCTTTTTCGGCGCTAATCGACTAGCTGCAATAATTGCTGGCAAATCTCGTCGCTCTTCTTCAATATCCCGCGCTAATCGTTCTTGAATTAACTGATAGGTTTCTTCCTCGTTTGGAGAACGGGATTCAAGATCGAACAATGAAGGGTCAACTCCCGGTGGAATTTCGGCAAAACGAGCATCATTGTTGACATCAACTGCCCCTCGATAGGCAGGATGAGCGTATTGTTTAAACCGTTCTTGATCCGTTGTACTGGTAATATTTACAGCCGAGCGATTCATACTCAACCGTTCAGCCATGATGCGGCGTCCGAAGTGATAATACTCATCCATTTCTGGGAGATTTTCAGGTGTGACTTCCAGTTTATCCATCTTCAACGCCCCCAGAGAATGGGCGGTAAAGGTGAAAGGAATACCCACTTCGGCTTCAATTAAAACCCCCGATATGCCACCATCAGCATAATGACTGGTCATCACATCAGGAAAATTCCCTTCTTCTTGATAAAATTGTAGGATATTGGGTATCCAGTCTCTTACTAGATGTGACCAGAGTAATTCTTTGCGGAGAAATTCTTTGGGTCCAGCCGGTAAGCGGATAATCCGAACATTGGGTGCATCGGGATAGTGATCAAATTTCTCGGAAAATTCAGACCACTCTGGGTCAATAATCTGGCGCGTGAGAATGTCTACGTTGTGACCATGCTTTGCCATTTCTACCGCCACATTTTTCACATAGATGAGCTGACCCCCGAAATCTTGATGTTCTGTCCAGTAACTATCATGGCGGTCAAAGTTACCTTGTGGGTTAAGAAATCCAATATGCATAATAAAAACTCGCTAAAATTAAATTAATTCGTCGATCATAGTCGTAATGATTTGGACACAAGCATTACCCTTTTACCCCCTCCCTTATAAGCAATGACAATGCTACCGAGATTGAGAGAACCGGGATAATAGCTAGCCAAAAAGCCTCCTCTCATGCAGAAAGGAAGCTTAACTTCTTTATTTTATTCCAATAGCGCTGGTTGGCGGCTATTTAATTCGCTGCGCCAGTAACTCTTGGGCTTTATTAGCGCACTCGGCATTCTGCTTTTTAACATTTTGTAAAAACTGAGCCAGTTCCTGATCGCCAGATTGCTCGGCATCCTGGATATACTCATCGTAAGTAGCGGCACCATTGAGCATGTGATACAACACACTAACCAGGTTATAGTTGGTGTTCTGTACTCCTGTAACTTGTTCGCTTTGAGTCGGCATTTTAATTCTCCTTATTTTTTTATCGTTCAATTTTTCTAATTGAGGCTTTGGCTGATCAAGGCAAGCCCTTTAACTTAACCCGACTGTACCAGCGAAGCCTTCACTAGGCTAAAACTCCTCAGCGAGGATATTCGTCACTCCTAAGATAGATAAGATATCAATGCTATTTTTATGCCATAAGGCAGACGTAAAGCAGGCTTCAAATTTATTAAGGTTATGGTTGCCCTAGTCAGGGATTGGATATTAGAACTTGGCTTAGTAGCAATTACTTATGTAGCTATCGATTGATGACATTTCCTCTAGATTTGGGCATGATCTAATTTTTGCAATATCCCTAATCTAAGCCTTACTCCTCTAAGGCTTATATCCTGAATTTCAAGGGGTTAGAGAACTTTCCCCCTTTGGTTGACGTTCAATAAGAAGAATAATTATGACAACCCAGAATCAATGGCACGAACTCGCTCAACAACTGCGCGTGGATAGTATTCGCTCCACAACGGCAGCGGGTTCTGGTCATCCTACCTCCTCCATGTCGGCGGCGGATTTAATGGCTGTCTTCATGTCCAAGTATTTCCGCTATGACTTTGACCATCCCGATAACCCGAATAACGATCGCTTTATCCTATCAAAAGGACACGCTTGTCCCTTACTCTATGCGATGCATAAAGCGGCGGGGGTGATGTCAGATGAGGAGATGATGTCGCTGCGTCAGTTTGGCAGTCCGGTTCAAGGTCATCCAGTTCCCCTGATCCCTGGAATTGAGGTGGCTACAGGTTCTCTGGGACAAGGCTTATCCGTTGGTGTCGGTATGGCTTTGGCTGGAAAATACCTGGATCAACTTCCCTATCGGGTTTGGGTACTTCAAGGCGATAGTGAAACGGCTGAAGGATCAGTTTGGGAAGCCTTTGATCACGCTTCCTACTATAATCTGGATAATCTGATTCTAATTATTGATGTGAATCGCTTAGGTCAACGGGGTCAAACTGAACTGGGCTGGAATACCCAAGCCTATGCTACCCGGGCGAGAGCGTTTGGTTGGCATGCGATTGAAATCGATGGTCATGATTTTAAGGACATTGAGCAAGCCTACGGTGAAGCACTGTCCATCCATAACCAACCTGTCGTCATTATTGCCCGCACCGTGAAAGGAAAAGGTGCCTCTGTGGTAGAAAATCAGAGTGGTTGGCATGGTAAGAATTTGGATGAGGAGAAGGCAAACGCGGCAATTGAGGAATTAGGCGGTCAACGCAATATTCAGATTTCCGTGCCTAAACCAGAAGACGAGGGAGAACCTGCCATCATTGGCGAGACGCAACCCTTGGAACTCCCCAGCTACGACGAAGGAGAGAACGTTGCTACCCGTACCGCCTACGGTAAAGCATTAGCCGCCATCGGCGCATCGCGATCCGATGTGGTTGCACTTGACGGGGAGGTAAGTAACTCCACCCGCGCCAAATTCTTCGCCAAAACCCATAGCGATCGCTTTTTTGAAATGTTCATTGCTGAACAGCAGATGGTGGGTGCAGCGATGGGATTACAAGCACGGCATTATAAGCCGTTTGTCTCTAGCTTTGGTGCATTCCTGAGTCGCGCTTATGACTTCGTGCGAATGGCAGCGATTTCTCGCGCCAATATTAAGTTATCGGGGTCTCACGCCGGAATTTCCATTGGTCAAGATGGACCCTCGCAAATGGCATTAGAAGACTTGGCATCCATGCGAGCCGTTTGGAGTAGTACGGTGCTGTATCCCTGTGATGGTAACCAAACCGCTAAACTGGTGAGTCAAATGGTTGACCGGGATGGGATCGTTTATCTGCGGACAACGCGGATGAAAACGCCTGTTATTTATGAAAAAGAGGAAGAATTTCCCATTGGTGGTAGCAAAACTCTCCGCAGTAGCGATCGCGACCAAGTGACGGTGATTGGTGCCGGGGTAACCTTGCACGAAGCATTGAAGGCGTATGATCGGCTCAAACAAGAGGGTATCACTGCCCGGATTATTGATGCCTATTCAGTTAAACCCATTGATACAGAAACCCTGCATCAAGCGGCACAAGATACCGAGGGCAACTTGATTGTCGTTGAAGATCATTGGTTAGAAGGGGGCTTAGGTGCCGCCGTACAGGACGCCTTTGCTGGTGTTGATACCGCACCCACCTATCAAGGTTCTCAACTCCAGTTAATTAAGTTAGCGGTACAAACTATGCCCGGTTCTGGCAAACCTCAAGAACTGATGCACGAGGCAAAAATTGACGCCGATGCCATCGTTGAAGCCGCGCGATCGCTAGTTAAGCAACCCGTTGGCGCATAAGCCCAATAATATCCCCTAGGGCATCGGTTAATAACCGTTGACAGTCAAAATCTGTAGAGACGCCCCGGTGGGGTGTCTTTATCTATGATCAAGTCTCCAAACAAGCCACCGAGATAAATTTCACCAAATTATATGCTTGTTTAAAGAGAAATCAGCAGGCAAAGGTTGTAAATTTTTACAGACCTTTAAAAGGTAAGATTGCGCTGCATTGTCCCCGTTAACTATTATTTTTTCTAAGGCAGGCATTAATAAATTAGAATTGACGAGTTTCTTAAGGACAACGCCAGCGATCTGGCAATCCACTAAGTTTGGATAAACCTCTTTGAATACTTGATCTGCCCAATTATCATTAAATAATTCGACAAATACAAAAATTGTTTGTCTCGCATCGAAAAAATAACAAATTGGTACAGACTTAGGGTCTGTCTCTATGTAAAAGCGCTTTTTAGTTCGATGTAATGAACTTTTTAACAAAATATTTCCCATATTCTGTCTGCACACTACTAGAATGGAAGGCTGGCGTTCTTCATATACACCTGCAACAAAACCTCGAAACAAGTCCCAAGCGTCTCTAGGGATTGTCTTTCCCTCGCTGCACGTAGACATCACTGAAGGAAAGAGAGGCTGACTTGTGAGTTTGAGTAAGCGTCGCAATTCTGAAAACCGAGGACTTGTTTTGGGGAGATATTCCTTGACTTTGCTATCATTCAGTAGAGGTTTAAGCTGCTCGATATACTCTCGCTCTAACTTATCCAGTTCAGAAACGGAAGTCAGAATATATCTAAGAATGATTTTATCTAATCCTTTCCTGGCAAATTGCTTGTATCGGTGATGAGTTGTTCCTGCCCAGCGATCGCGCAGGCTTTTAGCTTGACCAATATAAAGTAATTGTTCGCGTTCATCAAGGACAAAATAAATGCCTGCTTGCTCGGGAAGCTGATGACGTTGGCGTAAAGTAAACTGTCCGAAAAAAATAGGAAAATTTGTCATTTTTATATATAATAGATTTATGGCAAAAATTCTATAGCAGTATCCTCTCGCGTAGTTACAGGACAAATGTTCTAAAACACTCCTGATAAAGCTTCCATTTCTAATGTGTAAATACGCCAGCGCGTAGCGCTATAGTTTAGAAATACTGCAATAATTGGGCAAAGACAAGTTGCTCTACCTATTGTATAGCAATCCTAAATAGGATGCAACAAGTGAACGGCTTGAAACCCAGGTATAGCAAGGTTTCTAGTTTTAAAAATTGCCACAACCTAAATAGGATTGCTATATAATAATAGAGAATTGCTGAATGGGTCAATTTCCCAATATTTATGGCGTTTTAGTTGCCATATTCATTTTTTTCTTGGCTCTCTTAGACTGGTTATGGCAAATTAGCAATTTAAATGAGCTTAAACTCTTAAGTAGCAAAGGCTCCAACAGAATCAAAAGCTTGTTTTATTAGAATTGCTTTTTTTAATCTCCATGATTCTTGCGTAGCAAGGATT
>NZ_JAVJTO010000083.1:0-53074 GCF_040220235.1 Coleofasciculus sp. B1-GNL1-01 | reverse complement strand
AAGCATTGACTCGACCTGCTCAATGACTGCTAGACTCATATCATACATGAGTTTTAAGGCCAATCAGGATGTCTGGAAAGAAAATTTACGATGAGCCAAAACGCAGGTTTACGATGACATTGACCGAAACAGCTATCAAATGGTTAAAGATAAAACGACTGGAGTTGGGCGCTAATAGCCTTAGCGACGTAATAGAACGGATGGCGCGACATTAAAACTTACCCAAAAAGTCAAAATATGGGTAGCTTTGGGCAAGTATTTGGTTACAGTTGCTTACCCCTAGTGCAAGACGGTAGAAATAACGCCAGCAGCTAATATCTCCCCCTGCTCCCCCTGCTCCCTCTGCTTCCCCTGCTCCCCCTGCTCCCCCTGCTTCCCCTGCTCCCCCTGCTCCCCCTGCTTCCCTAGCTATCTTTTATGGGGTTCCTGACAAATAATGCTGTACCGTAAGCTGCTTCTATATGTCTGGGGGGTTGAATGGCAACCTGAAGCTGACGTTCGCGAATCCCTGTCCATGTCGTATTTTTAGCGCCTCCTCCCGCCGTATAGACACAGGTGAGGGGAGTCGCACCGAGTTGTTGTAATAGTTGATAGCCTCGTGCTTCAATACGGGCAATGCTTTCGAGTAAACCGTGGAGAAATTCGACAGGGTTGGCAGGTTGAGGTTCTAATTTGGGAGACAGATCAGGGTCATTGATGGGAAAGCGATCGCCTCTTTTTAATAATGGATAATAATCTAGGGGACTTTCCTGTTCAGGGTTGATTTGATGGCTAAGTTCTTCAAGTTCTCTGTCACTGAAAAATTGTCGCAGTACAGCACCTCCGGTATTCGATGCACCTCCGGTTAACCATAAGTTTCCCAGTCGGTGAGAATAAATTCCGTAACTCGCATCCTCGAGGCGGGTATGACTCAATAGCTTCAAGACTAATGTAGAACCCAGAGAGGTTACTGCTTCACCGGGATGCTTGGCACCACTGGCGAGAAATGCAGCAATACTATCCGTTGTACCCGTACAAACCTGACAGTCTGGGTGTAATCCTAACCGGGAGGCAATTTCTGGAGTGACTTCACCGACTGGTGTTCCCGGAGCCAGGACTTGGGGTAATATTGGTGTGAGTGGAAGTTGTTTCATCCAAGTGGGATACTCTAGGTTTTCTGGGTCGTATCCCAGCTTTAAGGCATTGTGATAGTCGCTAACTCCGAGCTTACCGTGTAATAAAAAGGCTAACCAGTCGGCTTGATGGAGGAAGTAATAATTTTCCAGAGTGCCTGGTGTATGGTGAGTTAACCACAAGAGTTTAGCCAGACTCGAGGTAGCACTGAGAACCACGGAATTAGCCGGAGCAATCTGCTTTAATTGTTCCATCACCTCTATCCCTCGCCCATCATTATAAAGAAGTGGCTCGGTGATTGGAGTCCCTTGGCGATCGCATAGTAGTACAGTTGCCGATGTCCCATCAATGGCGATACGAGTAATATCCTGTCGAATCGATGCCGGAATTTGTTCAATGAGCCGATACAGAGTGTTTTGCCAAATTGCTGTTAATTCAGCCAGAGGCGTCGCCGCAAACCCACATTGCGCTTCGGCTTGAACTGCACCTGTGGCGTCAATCACAATCGCTCGTGCGCCAGACGTACCGAAATCGATCCCCAGGTAAAGGATTCTAGAATCCGCCATAAGCTCTCGATAAATTCTGCTTAAACTAATACTGACATGATTGAACTGTATCCTGTGTTCAAACAATGGGGGCTTTGATTTGATATGAACACAACACCCCAGCAATTGGTTTTCCGGCTCAGTACAGTTGCGATCGCACTTAGCTTTGCTGTCGGATTGAACTCCTGTACATCAAATGTTCAGTCTCAACAACCGCAACCGATCAACATTGATGGTTCGAGTACGGTTTACCCGATTACCCAAGCCGTTGTTCAAGAGTTTAACAACACCACTGAGACTCCCGTAGACGTTTCCGTGGGCTTTTCGGGGACAGGGGGCGGATTTGGAAAGTTTTGCGCTGGGGAAACTGACATTAACAATGCTTCACGCCCCATAAACACGCAGGAAATGGAAGCCTGTAAACAAGCGGGAGTTCCTTATATTGAATTACCCGTTGGCTTTGATGCGATTACGGTAGTCGTTAATCCGGAAAATGATTGGGCTGATAGCATCACTGTGCAAGAGTTGAAAACGATGTGGGAACCAGCGGCGCAACGAAAAATCACCAACTGGAATCAGGTGCGCCAATCGTGGCCCAACCGCCCTCTGAATCTCTATGGTCCTGGCACTGATTCTGGTACGTTTGATTATTTTACAGAAGCGATTGTTGGCAAAGCGGGAGCGAGTCGCAGCGACTATACGGCTAGTGAAGATGACGACATTCTCCAGCAGGCGGTGAGTCAAAATCCCAATGCTTTAGGGTACTTTGGTTTAGCCTACTACGAAACCAATAAAGATGACTTGAAAGCTGTAGCAGTAGAAGATGGGAATGAGCCAGTGCTTCCGTCTCCGAAAACGGTAGAACAGGCTGAATATCAACCCCTTTCCCGCCCCTTATTTATCTATATTAATGCGGACAAAACGCAAAAGAATCCAGCCTTGAGAAAATTCGTTGAGTTTTATTTAGAGCAAGCGCCAGAGGTGGTTCGTTCTGTCGGTTATGTCCCCTTACCAGACGATGGCTATCATTTAATTGAGGTGAAATTTTATAACAGTAAAACCGGAACCGTTTTTGATGGACAATCTGAGTTCAATCTCACCATTGGCGAGTTATTACGCAAACAACCTAAGTTTTAAGGAGTCGGACTTTCATTAAAGTTAAACATGAGGGCAAGGCAACAGGCAACAGGCAACGGGCAACAGTAATAATTTTAGTTTTGCAGAATTTGTAGGGGCGGGTTTCACTATTATCGTTTCTTCCCTCACCCGGATGCAACTAAACCCGCCCCAACTCCATGAGAGAGTTTTGAGTGTTTAAGGTTGAATGCAGGCAATTAACGCTCACTCTCCCTTGTAAGTGAGCTAGATTGAATTCAGTATCTGAATCTCCAATAACCTGATGAAGAAACCATTCCTCCTAAGTGCTGCCTTCTTACTGATTACTGGATGGGGAGTAACGCCGCCTTCTCCCTCTGTCAATGCTCAAACACCCTTGATTGAAACCATTCCTGACTCAGCCGAAAGTGCGACTGAAGCGAAATCAACCATAGTCTTACTTGATCCAGGCGCTCAACCTCGGCAAATTTTGCGGCTTCAACCCGCCGCCAACACCAAGCAAACCACAGTCCTGACGATGAATATGGACATGACAGGGGCGGTGGATGGTCAGGTTATGCCTGATGTCAATATGCCTGCTATGCAGATGATTGTTGAGTCAGAGGTGACTCAGGTTGAGGCGAATGGAGATGCTCATATTAAAGTGACTTACACGGATGTGGATGTAGTCTCGGATACAACCGCGCCGCCGGAACTGATTCAAAACCTGCGATCGCAACTGCAACAACTCCAAGATGTAACCATTGAGTTTGTGATTAATCAGCAGGGAATCACCAAAGATGTGGACGTATCGTTACCGGCGGATCTTGATCCCAACCTCCAACAACTTTTACAGCAAATGTTGAGTTCCTTAGAGCAATTATCAGCCGCACCGTTTCCCCAAGAAGCCGTAGGAGTGGGCGCAACCTGGCAAGTCTCTAGCGCTGTACCTGTTTCCGGGTTGCCATTGGATCAGGTTCAAGTCTTATATGAGGTGGAAGATATTAAGGAAGATCAGGTGACGCTGAAAATGAGTATGCAACAGCAATCTCAAGAATCGAGCCAAATGAATCTTCCCGGAACGCCTCCCGGTGTGAATTTTAAGATTCAGTCTTTTGCGATGCAAAGCGCGGGCACAATGACCATTGGGTTTGATCAAATCATGCCGCTTCAGGGAATGATGTCTACACTTTCTAACATGGAGTTTCTGGTTACAGAACCGGAAAGTGAGCAAGAAAAGCTGATGCGGATGAGTTCGTCTATGCAAATAGAGATGGATTCTCAATCAGCGGTTTTTCGTGAGAGCCTTCCATGAAAGCGATTACCACAACTCCTAGCAAGATCCCCGGCTTCTTCAAGAAGTCGGGGATATGTAGAATAAAACAGAATGGTTTAGTTTTGATAGAATTTACCCTCGATATGATCTAACTTTTCCTCAATTTCAAAATGGTTGAGTTGTTCCCAGGCATCCGCGATCGCCAGAATTTCGCCAATGACGGAATGGGCATTTTGGGAGGGTAAAATATCAGACATTTGCCAAATGCCTTGATCGAGAACCGTATCCTCTAACGTGAGGATGTTGTGTTCAAGTTCTCTTCTAGCATCTTGGAGTAATTGACTGAGCCGTTTGGCATTGCGTTTTTTGGCTTTGAGTTGTTGACGAGTAAGTAACATAGTGATTTAGAAGGAGTCGTAATCGACTACTGATAAGGGATTAAACTGCCACTAAAATGGGGTCAGTATTTATTTATGATTTTCTTAGCCTGTGTCAGCCGATCAGGATAATTTCTGGGGAAACTGGGGGAGATGAGGGAGATTAACTTTCATTTTTCCCACCTACTTATACCAAGTTGCATTCCAAGATATAACTTTCCCTCCCCCTGCTTCCCCTGCTTCCACTGCTTCCACTGCTTTTCCTCTCTACTATGTTTGAGCGCAACTCGGTATTAGTATTGGGTGGCAGTCTTGATATCATAGAGTTGGAAATCGGTTTAATCTAAAACATTGACAAAATAAACAATGTGTGTTAATACCTCTAAGCAGGTACATCAGTTCAAGGCATCCTGCTCAAAAACAAAATGCGGCGGATTATTTCCCTATAAAAGCGATAATTTCACAATTCATTATTTAGATTAATGCCAGGGTTATTGAGTTTAGATAGAATTGTTAAAAATTTAGAAACCCACGACAATTCAACGCGGATAAAAAAGTTAATGGTTTATACCTGCCAGAGTCAGTGGGAAAGCGAGTTGTCAATTCTGAATCAGTATAAGTTCTCTGATTTAATCCAACAACTTCGCGCCTCCCATTTCAGTCTGGAACAGCTTCGTTCAACGCTTTATAGCTTTGCGGAAACGTTGAACCGCCAAGCTGAATATTTAGTCGTGGCTGATACGATTATTCATCAATTAGAACCCCTCTATGACGAACCGGAAGAGTTAACTCAAGTCGTCGCGGTTAAATCCCCGCCTAAAGCGGCGACTCAACCCCCATGGATTGTCTTAGAAACGGTTAGTGAACTGGAAGAAGACAGTAATATCCTGCGAATCAAAAAACTGATGCTTTATGTCGGTAAAAATCACTGGGAAACCGACTCGCAGATTCTCAACCAATTAAATTTGGCGGATTTAATTCAAGACTTAAGAGAATCTTACCCTAGCATCAAGCAACTCAGTGCAGCACTCAAGCAACAAGTGCAAACCCTTAACCGACAGGCAGACTATATTGTTGTGGCAAAAACGATTCTCAAGGTGCTGCAAAAACTCTATGATGATGATTCAGAAATCACCAGTGTTAAATCGGCTAAAGCCGCGCGATCGCAGCCGCCAGCACCACCACCGACAAGGTTACCTCCACCGACCAATCGAGGGAACAGAAATACCCAAAGACGGGGAGACAAAAACAAGCAAAGCGAATTTATTCATCAGCAATCATCAGGGGTTAAAGGTCAAGAATTTGGACAAAATTTAACTCAGGATTCCCCGTCACAGCCCTGCCCGTATGATCCGTTTGATTTACGCTTAAATGTAATGAAATATACGACACCATTGCGGGCAAAGTTATTAATTTTTTCGGTACTTTATCATCCGATTAAGAAAACGCAACATGATTGGTTATTGATGAAAGCCAAGCCCCTAGACGATTTGTTATTTGAATTGTTCTCAACTTGTTCCACACTTGAGGAACTCGAAACCAAGCTTTACCAGACAGCAGAAGCTCTGGAAGACGCCGAGGAAAACACTCAAGCCGCTGGCGCGATCGCACAATCAATGAAACGATTCTATGAACGTTAAAGAACTCCTACACCGCTATGAAGCGGGAGAAACAAAATTTACTGGCGTCAGCCTCAGTGGTGTCAATTTGTTTGGCGCGGACTTAATTGGCATTGTTCTCAATGGGGCTGATTTACATGGCGCGACGTTAATTTTTGCTTACCTGAGTCGCGCTAATTTGCGGAAAGCTAATTTAGTGGGGACACGGTTAAGTGGCGCAAATTTAAATCAGGCGTGGCTGAGTGGGGTTAATTTAAATAATGCCGACTTACATGGGGCGAGTTTACAAAGTGCTGACTTAAGAAGCGCCAATTTGACATTAGCTAGTTTGCTTGATGCTAACTTAATGGATGCTGATTTGCGGGGGGCTAATTTAAGTGGGGCGGATTTAACGGGGGCGTGTTTGCGCGGGGCGAATTTGCGAGAAGAAAAGCGGATGTATACCGCCAAGCTACGGGGCGCCATCTTGCAGAAGGTAGATTTACAAGGGGCAGATTTACGCGGGGCAGATTTATTGAAAGTGAACTTAAGGGGTGCCAATTTAAGGGAAACGAATTTGCGGGAAGCGGATTTGCGCGGGGCTGATTTGAGTGGCGCTAATTTGAGTTCGGCATTTTTGACCGAAGTGAATTTGATGGGGGCGAATTTGCGCGGCGCTATTCTAAAGAATGTCAAATTGGAACGGGCAATTTTAAGTGAGGCAGATTTAACCGACGTGAATTTACAGGGGGCTGTAATGCCTGATGTACGGTTAAGTAAAGCTCAAGTGAGTCGGGGAAATCTGAGTTTGGCGCGATTGAATCGGGCGGATTTGAGTCGGACAAATTTACGGGAAGCGAATTTGAGTGAGTCGGATTTAATTGAGGCATATTTGGCAAGAACAAACCTGATGGGGGCGAATTTGAGCAATGCTAATCTGACACGGGCAGAATTGAGTACCACGAATTTAATGGGGGCAAATTTGCAGGGGGCAACCATGCCTGATGGTAGAATTCATGACACAGATTGATACAGGGAAAAGGAAGAAAATTTAAGCCCTGAACTAAAGTTCGGGCTAAAAGCTTAAGTCAGCTAAAGCTGACTGGATACGGATTTTAATCCACCAAGCTTGGACTTGAGCGACTCGCTGTGAAACTAAGCTAGGTTTGGAGTTGCGCTGTCTTCGCTATAAATATAGCGGTACTAAGACAGGGCGATCGCACTCTTGGCAATAACGACTATTCACGACATACCACTTTGTCCTTTCTGTATCCTTCGGTACTGACATTTCCTTAGCTTGACTCAATGTCGTTTCGGCTAAATTTGTCAAGTTCTGATAATTAAAACTATTTTTTTCCCCATAAAGGTTTAAATTTTTCAATCAGGTTCACATCGCAACAAAACGTCATAATTGCTCAATTTTTACCTCTGTTCCGAAATAATCTACGAATTTTCAGGGGTTACGGCGATTGTGAGGTGATTGTGGGATTTTCAGGTATACTATCTATTGTGGGTATTTTGTAAGCAAAACTAATCTAAACGCCGCTAAACCCTTGGATTTTTCGTGGAACTTTGTATAATTTATGGTTTGCGCTTTATACTCAATGCCCCCTTGAACGCATGTATTTTGTTAAAGTTACGATAAAAATTATGACTAAGCCTTGACAAAAACACAGATTACACAGAAGGGATGGCTGTTTCGAGAACACAGAATAGTGAAGGACACAGATTGACACAGAAAACTCAATAATCTCCCCAACCATCGAATCATCTTCTCATCCTTTGCCAGCGAGAATTAACCTGTCTGTGTAATCAGTGCGACTAACCTCTCACCCCCCACCTCTATCGTTCCTACTAATCAGAGAAATCAGTGTTCTTAACCCTAACCGTAAATTTGGATAGTTATGGCACAAGTCATTCAAGCCAGCGAACTAACCTTACACGATGTCAAAGCCAAGTTTAACCTTCAGCGAGTGGAGGATGAACAGTTCTTTCCAGAATGGCAGGATGATTTACCCCAAGCCACTGATGCTGAAAAGCAATGGCTTGATCGGGTTAAGGCGAATTTTCTCTATTTGGCAGAGTATCACATGCATGAAGAGATTGTGAAAATGGTGGTACTGTCTCCATTGCTATCCCTCGCTAACTTTTATAGCTATCCGTTTCGTCCTGTGGCAGAAAAGCCAGTGGAAATTGTGTTTGAGGATGAGGCAGAAACCCTCAGGGGAAGGATTGATGTGCTGGTTTTACATCAAAACTTATGGGTTACAGTTATTGAGGCGAAGCGTAAGCAGCTTAATGTTTTAGAGGGAATTCCCCAAGCGTTGTTCTATATGATGAATCGTCCGACTATCAGGGAACCTCTATTTGGGTTGATTACCAATGGCAGTGAATTTGTGTATCTCAAACTCATGCAGCCAGACTCGCCGCGATATGGTTTGTCCCGGCTTTTCTCGCTGATTAATCCCGGAAATGATTTATATACGGTGTTAGGTGTCTTGAAGCGATTGGGGGAAGTTGTGAACAGTACTAAGCTGTAAGATGGTAAAACAAGGTTCTAGGGTCGTGCGATCGCACCTGATTCCACCAAATCCGGGTTAGCTACCCCGGTTATAACCTAGTCCTTACCTTGCGGACGAAAGTTTATGTAGCAGCGATTTCAATCGCCTCCTCTTGCTTATTGACAATAAATGTCATCACACAGATTTCTATCACTCTCACTGACATTGGGATTAGTCTTTAAATAATCCCGCAACCAATTACAACCCTGTCTGAGTAAATCATCTAGCGCTAACTTCCAAGTCATCACCTTTACCGTTCCATCACGGCTAGCAGAGGCAATGGTTTGACCATCGGGACTGAAACTAACACTGTAAACCCAATTACCATGTCCTTGAAACGTTTGTAGTTCGATACCATCTATCCGCCAGAATTTTACCGTACCATCACCACTGGCTGAAGCAACGGTTTGACCATCGGGGCTAAAGCTGACACTATTCACCCAATTGCCATGTCCCTGAAACGTGTGCATCAGTGTACCATCTAAACGCCAGAGTTTCACAGTGCCATCCCCGTTTGCCGAAGCAATGATTTGACCATTTGGACTGAAACTAGCGCTATTCACCCAATTGCCCTGGCGTTCAAACTCTTGCACAATTGTGCCATCAGTACGCCACCGTTTCATCGTCCCGTCACGACTGGCGGAGACAAGGGTTTGACCATTCGGACTAAAGCTGACGCTATTGACGCCACCACTATGCCCTGCAAAGATTTGCATCACTGTGCCATCTCGACGCCAAACTTGGACGGTACAATCGGTACTAGCTGAGGCAAGGGTTTGACCATCCGGGCTAAAACTAACACTCTTAACCAAACCACTATGTCCTTTAAACGTTTGAACCACTCTGCCATCTAAACCCCAGAGTTTTACTGTACCATCATGACTCGCCGAAGCCAGCATCTGACCATCGGGACTGAAACTGATGCTACTCACCCAATCCCTGTGTCCGGCAAAAGTTTGTACGTCTGTGTCATGGAAATGTCGGAGTTTTACCGTGCCATCACCGCTAGCTGAGGCAATCCTCTGACCATCAGGACTGAAACTAACACTATTGACGCCATCGCTATGGTCGTGAAATGTTTGGACAACAGTGCTATTGGTGCGCCAAAGTTTTACTGTACCATCCGTACTAGCTGAAGCAAGGGTGCGATTATCGGGACTAAAACTGATACTCCACAGCCAACTGCTATACCCTTGAAAGGTTTGCACAATTGTACCATCAAGACGCCAGAGTTTCACGGTGCCATCACTGCTGGCTGAGGTGAGTATTTGACCATCGGGACTAAAATTGACGCTATAAACCCCATCACTATGTTCCTGGAACGTTTGCACCGTCGTGCCATCTAAACGCCACACGTTAACAGTACGGTCATGACTAGCTGAGGCAATTAGTTGACCATCGGGACTGAAACTAATGCTATTAATCCCACCGTTGTGTTTTTTAACGGTTTGAATCACGCTGCCATCTAAACGCCAAAGTTTTACGGTGCGGTCATGACTGGTTGAGGCAATCAGTTGACCATCGGGACTGAACGTGACGCTATTGACCCAATCCCGATGCCCTTTTAAGGTGTGGATAAGTTTACCATCTATGCCCCATAATTTTACTGTCCCGTCACCACTGGCTGAGGCAATAATTTGACCATCGGGACTAAAGGTAACACTCCTCACCCAATCCCGATGCCCCTCAAACGTGTGCAAAATTGTACCATCAAGACGCCAAAGTTTGACGGTTCCATCCGTACTGGCTGAGGCAAGGGTTTGACCATCGGGACTAAAACTGACACTCCTCACCATACCGCGATGTCCCTCAAACGTGTGCAGAATTGTGCCATCAAGACGCCAAAGTTTTACGGTTCCATCCGTACTAGCTGAAGCAAGGGTTTGACCATCGGGACTAAACCTGACACTCCAAACCCCACCGCTATGTCCCTGGAAGCGATTACATTCTTTCATTGAGTAGATGACTTGCCAAAGTGTACACAAGGTTCGCGTTTTTATCGTCGCTGGCGCATTGATATACTTTAGCTTTTGACCTGCCTTAACGCTGGTGACTAATGCCCCCAGTTGGTCATGACACAGAAACATGGCTTGAGCTAACGAACTTAGGGTTTCAATTTCGGCAATTTCTGTCCGCCTACGCGCCTGTTGTTCGTGAGTTAATGCCTCTTCTTTCTCTTTCAGTGCCTGTCTGAGTTGGGCTTCGGTTAATTTCTGCTTCTCTTTTGCCTCGGCTAATTCGGCTAATAAGCCGGGGGCTTGCTTCTGGCGAATGAAGTCAACTAAATAATCGTGAAATAACTGATAACGATTGACGGGGTAATCGGGGACTAAAAAGACTATCCCTGAACCAACTAAAATATGCAGAACCAAATTTAATTGCTGCCTTGCGGCTGGAAATCCCCAGGCGTCTAAATCGGCTGCCAACTCAGCACGGGTTTTGAGGGGGCGTGTTCCATTTTCATAGGTAAGTAAATACAAAATCAGTCGGGCAAGTTGTTCATTCTTTGCCCCACAATCGACAACCACTTCTTCTAGAAAACGCTGGGCTAGGGTTTCTTTGGGATGATCCAAAAGTTGGCGATATTGATGTAACTTTGTGATGTTATAGGTTTGCAGTTGCGCCCCCACCACCTGCAACTCAATCGGACGAACTTTCCCTACATCACCGGCTAAATCCTGGACAACTTCATCGATGAGTGCTGGCTCTAAATAAAACTGCGATCGCTCGGTTAAGTCCTGAATCACAGATTTTGCCCGTTCCGGTGAAAAGTCGCCGAGGTAATAGCGAATCGTTTTATCCAGAATATTCTGATGAAACGCCTCTAAATTCGCTAGCCGTTCAAATTCTAAAAGATAGTGTAAATAATCTTCCCGTAACGCTATGATAATTTTCAGATAGGGAATACTTAAACAACATTCTAGGAACTGATAAAACTCACGGCGAGTACTTATATGACTACAATTAAAGAAAAATTCTTCAAATTGGTCAAGAATTAACACCGTCAGCAGATGGCGATCGCCATTTTTTCTCAAGGTTTCCAGAATCCCATCAAGTCTCTTAACCGATTCTCCGGCTTTCCGGGAAAAAGAACGGCTTTCATCGGATAAATCAAGGGCTTCAATTCCCCTTTCCTTTAATGCATCTGCTAACTTAATCTCCAATTCGTTGACCCAATTAGTATAAACTCGCAGCGTCACAGGTAACGCATAGCGATCGCCAACAGGATGCTGTTTCAAATCGGGGACTAATCCTGCCGATAAGAGGGAACTTTTACCTACCCCTGATTGACCATGAATGACCGTTAATTTATGGCAGGGTTCACTCAGCCTTGTCCTTAACGCTTGAATATCTTGACCCCGCCCCGATGCTGTAATTCGGTCTTGGGTTCTGACTTGGGGATAAATGGAATCAATAGAGGAATTAATCACTCGTTTGATCGGCTTTAAACGTCCAGCGCCGACAAAGGGGCGGAACCCATATTGCGCTTCAATCGAACGTTGCTCTAATTTGAGGGCAAATGATTTCAGATACTCATCCCGTTCAAAGTAGAGTCCGCGTAATTCTTTTAAGATATCGATATAAAGTTGAGGATCATAGTCAGGTAGACTCTGGTTTTTAGCCGTCTCTAAATTTTGAATCGCTTCAGCCGTCTGATCGAGATGACGTTGGGCTTTTGCCAGTAGTAATAAATATAAACTTTGATAGTGTTGCCATGCCCAAGCCCAATGGGTGTGATTATGCTGGGAGGCTAAGTCAACTACAGACTGCTGATTATTCTTGTGTCGGGCTGATTCAGCATACCGTTTGGCATCACTCCAAGCGCCTCTGGCTAGGGCGACTTCAGCTAAAAGGGCATCAGCATAGCCGGCATACAGATGAGTGCTGTCTAAATACGTTTGATGCAGATTAACGGCAGTTTGAGCCACCTCTTCTAATTCCTGCCACTCCTGCAACCGAATTAACACTTCTCCCCAGGGATTAATAAACCGGGCGGCTAAATCCGGACGATTCCCCTGTTGAAACACACGCACACAGCGCTGAAAATAGTCCTTTGCCCGATAACACGATCGCCAATAGTCAGCTCGATGCAAAACCGCATAACACCGCCACCATAACCCCAGATAAAATAACAAACAGCCTTGCTGTTCCGGGTAATCCCCCTGTTGCCAAAATGCCAGACTTTGCTGATAATACTGGCGGGCTTTTTCCATGTCCTGATTAGCCTGAGCATCTCTACCCAGGAGAAAGTGCAGTTTTGCTTCGAGTTCTGGTGTTAAGGGTTCGCCCCGACGGTGCAAATCATTCAGCGCCGATTCTAATTCAGAACAACGACGGGAACCCACGGCGATCGTAAACACCGCGTTATCCAGAAACCGACCGACCCCAGCCTTTAACACCTCAGTAAAGATTGTATCAGCCGTTTGCTGAATTCTATCGATTAAATCTTGGGTCGCGATCGCAAAATCGACTTGGGTTGCCCAACTTTCAAAATCGGGGACTAACCGAATTAGTTTTCGCAGCAGGTTATCGGTTACCCACAGGATTAAGGGAAAGGGCAATTTGCGAAACTCTTCCCGGATTTGGTTGGTAGCGGTTAGCAGTTGATCCAGATCGGTTATAGAGTCTAAACCGAATACAATCAGAGCATTAGGTGATTGCTTATCAGTTGCAGGCGAGATCCCCGACTTCTTAAAGGAGTTGGGACTCTGAACCGCTGATTTTGAAGAGGAAATATGTTCAATAATGGTTGAGTAAAGTCGGGTAACAGAGGGCTGGAGAATTAGTGTTTGAATATCAAGAGGACATTGTTCTTGCAACTGCTGTGTGATCTGCTTTTGCCAGGTGAAATAATTACAACGCGCTAGAATGAGTGAAAACTCACCTTGAGACAATTGGATGGCACGGATCAGCGTTTTTAAGGATTGTTCGTTGTCATTCGTCATTTGTCATTCGTCTTATGTCTTATGTCTTATGTCTTATGTCATTCGTCATTCGTCTTATGTCATTCCCGCCCCTACAATTGAAAACCATGTCCTGGAGGTAAGCGATCGGCTAAGATAGGATTAATGTCAAACCAACACCCTTGCTGATCCCGATATTCAAAGACAAACAAACTCCGCAAAAGAACTTGATATCCATCCTCACCTCTGACGGTTTTGTTTTGTTCGACTTGTTCCAGTAATTCCCACTCATCGGGGGTAATTGCCAAGCATAAATCATTCCGCCGCTGACAAATTACATTGCCTAAACAATTCTGACTGATAGGGGGGTCATCTTTTTGGATACAGCAAAACAATAAAACCAGCACGTTTCGCACATGACCCCCACTGACTAAACAGAGACGATCTAGGGTTTCCGAAGAATCAAATACGTCTGCAATCAAACGCAATCGCTGTTGAGGTTCAACCCCTGGAAATGCCCTCGCTAATACCATCTGTCGCAGCAATGCCATTCCCTCCTGGCAAATAGTATTATCCCGCTGCTTCACCCGCACCATCGGCAATATTTTCGGCTCAACGCCAAAACGATTCGTTAATCGTCCTAAGGCATTGGAAAAGGCTAAAACCAGGGGAATGGTATAGACAACATGACAGTTTAATTGATTCAACTGTTCGCCTCGGTCTACAAATAAATATTCCGGTTGCAGTTGTCCTCCCGGCTTTTGTTTATTATCGATGCGGTCAAGATTATCGACAATGACGACTAATCCTTGTTTCCCCTGCTGCTTTAACTGCTGGATAGCGGGTTCAATTAACTCCTTGTTAATCGCGTCTAAAATACCATTAACTCGTGGTTCTAAATGTTGTCGCAATAAAGAACGCACTTCTGGACTATTCTTCGCTTGAGCGGTAATTTCACCAATACCCAACGCCAAGGAAAACTCGCCCTCTTTTTTAGTTGTCATCCCTAAATTTCCCACCTTAGGGATTTTTACGTTTACCCCCTTGACTTCCGCTTGCAAAATCTGAGTTGCACCTTGGAGTAACTGTTGAAAACGGGTAGGCTGGACATTGAGGTGACTGGCTTCGAGACTGTTACTCACCTGACGTGCGATCGCGAGTAGAATATCACTAATATCCACATCTGCCATATCCAAGTCCTGGGAGGACTCAAAGTAGACGACATGAAATCCTTGCTGTTCGAGTTCGGTTTTCAGGCGCAGTAATTCCGTGGATTTGCCACAGCCAATATGTCCGGTAAACAGTTGACAGGTTGGTTCATCGGGAGATAATCGGCTAATCGTGCGTCCCAGTTCCTTGATGATATTATTTCCTCGCACGGAAGAAAAATCAATATAATACTGTCGATCCTCAGACTGACTTAGATCGAGGGTTTTGCTAGGGTTGGATGCTCGGTAAAATTTGGCTAAATTCAGTGTCATGGTTTGCCTGACTCTCCAGCCTATTCCTAGTGTTGACTCTGTTTGTTCTAGCCCTGAGTAATTGTCTTCACTGAAGTGTAGCACTACAATCTGTCAGTTGCTGGGCAATACCAGAATCAGGCGGTAAAGATGGAGTCGGCTAGGTCTGGCGGCTGTTTTGACTATTGGGATGAAAATGGGCAAAAAAATGGGTGATGTTGAAGGATAAGAGGGGCGATCGCACAACTCACTAGACGACTACATCAGAGTGCGATCGCGCCAAATCCATTCGCTCAAATTGGGTGGCTCTTGCCTCAATTCTCTGGCGCAAAACGACATGACATTTTGTTTGTCTGATGGGAACAACTTTGATATGACGGGTGGATAATTGCATTCCCATTCCCTTTTGAGCCGGGAAATATGCATGAAACGACTTTTTTGTCAAATCTGCCTCTGCATGAGTCGATCAAATTGGGTAATGGAACATGATTGTAGTATTTCAATTTTTCCGGCGCTAGGGAGAACCCAATAACGCAGTATCAAGGCGTTTCAGGAATAGTTAGTTAAAAATGGTCACAAAAATAACCCAATACAGTATAACAGTAACGTTATACTACATCCTCAAACCCAGGTCAAATCAGGATTTACCCCGGGCATTTTCTGCCCGCCCGAACTCCGCTTATCTTTAGACTATTAAAACGTAAACGTCAAACCTAAAAGTTTTACTTATATAAATGGGGTTCGTCTGGAAGCTGGGGGAGATGTTAGCGGCTCAATTATTTCTGCCTTCTTGCACTAGGAATCGGTAATCACCTGTTCAATAATACTAACGGAGACTATTTGATAATCTTGATTATCTGTAGGAAGGTTGCTAGGAAGGTGATAGAAGACGTTAACCGAGCCGCGACTATTGTAGCCGATCATCTCTGCGGTGCTATTTCTGACCCGATTATTCGCCTGGAACCGAGAGAATTGGGTAATGTTTGGGTGGAGAGGATTGAGGAAATTTTAGCTAGAGCCGTCTCAAGAAATAGTGAGGCGATCGCGAATCCCCATCATAGCTGATACAGGGGTGATGAAATTTTTCCCTGAAGCGTTTCGCTTTAATCAGGATAGAGGAAAACTATTAGCATTGAAATTATTGAGTTTTAGGAATCGGATTAAGAAAACAGCTTGGAATTATAGAGAACATCAAGAATACCGCTCTTAAAATTATCGGCAGGTTCATTTTCCGAAATGGTGAGTAATTTGGGTTGACCTTGCTTCAGTTCAATCATGCTGATTTTACAGCCTTCTTCCTGTAAATCCTCGATATATCCGGATTGGTAAAGTTTGGCTTGCTTGCCACTGCCAAACGGTCCAAAGTAGTAGGTATAGTGGGGATGATCTGTGACGATTTTCAACCACCACGCTAAACCTAAGCGTTCTAAGGAAGCAAGAAACGTATTTTGATATTTTTTCCAAAAGCCAGTCATCTTTTTTGGTAAGTCCGTTGCTGGAGCTGTTGACACCCTGTTCATTAGGGATGGCATTTCTCAATCTTGCCATCTCTACGCTAGAGGATTTGGGCTTCCAGAGCTTAAGATTATCAATGTCAGTGAGGCAATTTCTTCTATCTAAAGAATGAACATTAAGTTAAGTTAGCCTGTAATGCTAAATACAGAACTATTTTGGGCATCAAGGAAGAATCCCGCCCCCAGTCAGTGATTCTGGTAGCACGGGATACCTTTTACCTGAAGTGGCGCGATCGATCGCACGCCCAATAGAACCAATTAATTAGCTGGGTTTATTTCTGGGATCGATAGCCGCTAACAGATCAGCCAGTTCACTGGCGTGATCTTCTTCATCTTCCAGAATGCTTTCCACAATATGACGAGTTGTGGGATCAGCATGACCAAAAAAGCCAACTAACTTGCGGTAAACTTCAATCGCAATCCGCTCGGCGACTAAATCCTCTTTGATCAATTGAGTCAACTCAATATTGGCACCCGTGCTACCATACTCCGTAGATGAGCGCTCCATGATTGTCGCCGGATTAAAATCGGGATCACCCCCAAGCTGATCAATCCGCTCGGCGAGCATCATCGTATGTTCTTGTTCTTGCTCGGCATGTTCTGCAAACTCCGCCGCAACTTGAGGATAATTAATTCCCTTAGCAATAACCTGATGGTGACGGTAGCGCATTACACATAAAATTTCCGTGGCTAGCGCTTCGTTGAGAAACTGACAAGCTTGTTCGCGGTCTAGGGGATAATCTTCAGTAACGGCTCCCTCTTCAATAGACTGACGCGCCTGCTGGCGGATCTTGTCGATATCATAAAGTTTATTTTTTGTTTGTGTAGCTGTCATACGTGTTCATCCTTCTCATTATCAATTCAGGGATACTCACCGATTCACCAACCATAAGTCATTGGCTCTCGGCGTTAATTGAGTAACCCAAATCTTTATTACTGAACTTAACTGTAAACAAAGAGCCGAAAAAGTGCTTCTGTCGCAGGAGAGAACTAGGATTTCTAACTTCCGAACTATTCGACTTAGGCGGAAGTCGGCTCTTGATACCCCTGAATCGCTTCGGGTTCAAATTGGCGCAGCACAGAAGTAGCTTGGCGGATTAAATCCTCCGATGCTTTTACCGCAATCAAATATTTACCTGCATTCAGGCGATTGCGATACGTCAGAGCATCACCCCCACCAATGGCGATACCTACGCCACCGCCCACCAAAAGAGCGCCCAGCGCTCCAGCAATAGCGCCGAGAATTCCGGCGATAATGTGATTGAGTAGGCGACTCGCACCAGGAAAAATGGCGATACCCGTGAGGACATTGAAGACATAACCAGCCACAAATCCAAAGGGAATCAGCCAATAGGCTAAACGGATGATTTGTTGAGTCGCCTGTTGATTGGGTTCAACCAAGCCAAATTCATCTGCACTTTGATAGCCTTCGCCTAGGATACTAATCTGAGTCGTTGATAGACCATTTTTAACTAAGGCAGAGGAAGCCGCTTCTGCTTGGGTTCGATTGGGCAATACGGCAATCAGATAAGACATAATCCGATAGTGATGATATCTACAAGTTGAACAAAATAATAGATTTAGGGGAGTTTACGATAATCTTAAAGAATCGAACCCGGCAATAACGTCAGTCTTGAGACGGAATACATCTCCAATACCTTTACCTTGATCTGACCCCACCCTAACCCTCCCCTTGCCAAGGGGAGGGAACTTTCCCCCCTACTTTGAGAATCATATCTACCCCTTTAGAAAGAGGAAAGCCAAGGGGAACAAATACCAAGATGAAGTGGGGGTGTCGGCTATTTCAATATGAGTTAGATTCCGTTAAAACCAAATGGCGATTTGAGGTGATAGGTATGGTTTTCATGACAGATCAAGAACTTGGCACTAGAGTTAAAGATCAAATCCGCTGGGATGGGCGCGTGCCAGCCGCAGATATTGAGATTACGATTGAAGATAGTAAAGCTATCCTGAGAGGCAATGTACCCAGTTACCGCGCCAAAATGGCAGCAGCAGAAGACGCTTGGGTGGTATCGGGAATTCAGAAAGTAGATAACCAACTCCAGGTAAAATATCCACCTGCGGTAACAGTTCCCCCGGACAGCGAAATTGCATCGAGTGTAAACGCTGTCTTAGTTTGGGAACCTGATATTGATTCGGCGAACATAGAAGTCAGTGTTACCTCTGGAGTGGTTACTCTCCGAGGTACTGTGGATGCTTATTGGAAGAAATATCAAGCGGAACAGGATGCTTATGGGATTGCGGGTGTCATCGATGTAATTAACGAACTTGGGGTGGTTCTGACCGATAAACTGCTTGATCAGGTAATCGCTAGAGATATTGAAGCCGCCCTAGCCAGAAATTCTCATGTCAATGTTGAGGATGTCACGGTGGCTGTAGAAAATGGCACTGTGATCTTGGGAGGTAATGTTCCCAATTGGGCGGCGTGGCGATCTGCCTATAACGCGGCTATCTATACTACTGGTGTGGTGGATGTAGTCGATCAACTTAACATCGTTTATACCTAGTTTTGGACTTTGGACAAAATCGAAGTATTTGCGTAACTAATACGCAAATAAAGCAAGAGACAATAGCTTCTCTATCTCAGCTCGAAGAAAAGCTCAGAAATACCGGATTTAGAAGGTTACAGAGTAAAGCTTAGGAGACTTGACTCTTTTGGTTTTTACAAGGTGGCTGTTTTTTGATAACTTGATGGCGGGTTCTCAGCTCTTTTTTTTCACCTTTAATTCTTCCAGGTGAATAACCACGACGTTTGGGGGATTGAGCAGGTATACCCAAAGACGAAATAATTCGGTAGAAGTCCCGTTGAACTCTCTCCAGGAAAGTTATTTAGATGTTTGTTTTGGGGGAGAAACTGAGCCGCATATCTCGGAGAAAAATGAGGGAGTTAAAGACGAGTAAAAATTTTCGGTCATAGTCAAATTATTTCCTCTTCATTAAGTTAAAACATCCAATACTAAAATTAGTTATTTCTGGTTGCAGTGGGTTAGACTTGGGAGCATGTCAGGTTTGCCCGCAATACCCCAGTTAACCGGATAAGTTGGGTTTCGTCCCTCAACCCAACCTACAAAGTTGACATGCACCCGTTAGACTTCTTCCTGTACAACAGTTTCATCTAAAGCTTTCTTGGCAAGATGGGTGAGGTAGACTGTTACGACAATTGTCGCAATTAAGCCAATGATCCGAATCACCCATTTAGCGATTTGAGTTTCCTGCGTGGTGGGTTGATTAGACATATTAACGGCGGCTAAATTGCTAGCCAGGGAACCGATGTAAACGTATACCAAGGTGGCTGGAATCATGCCAATAGAACCCACAACATAGTCTTTGATAGAAACTTGGGTAACACCAAATAGGTAATTGAGTAGGTTAAACGGAAAGATAGGAGAAAGGCGAGTCAGCAGGACAATTTTCCATCCTTCTCTCTTCACCGCTTGATTAATCGCTTTGAATTTGGGATGATTTTCAAGTTGTTTACAAACCCAATCCCGCGAAAGATAGCGTCCAATTAAAAAAGCAAAAATGGCTCCAAACATTGCCGCAATCGTGACATAGATTGAACCCCAAAACAAGCCAAACAAGCAACCTCCTTTTAAGGTCAAGAGAGAACCCGGAATAAATAGTACTGTTGCTAGGTTGTAGATGATTATATATATAATGGGCGCTAAGATACCAAGAGTTTTCACCCAATGTAAGGTGGTTTGCAAAAGTTCCCGAATGTCGAAATGTTTGTTGGCAATAATCAGAAGAACGACTAAACCCCCGATTAGTACCAGTTTTAGCTTTGAATTTAAACGATATTTACTGAGTTGAGCCATTTTATTTTCCTTAGTTTTACCATTTTTATCTGCTTTCCTCTATAGAGACGGAGGTATTTAATCCAATTTAAGTATCATTTATAGATTATTTTTGTTTCAATAATCATGGTTTATAATTGCATCTTATAAAAAAACTTAACGACGATAACGTTCTCGCTCAATTTGCAACCGCTGTCGGACTAACTTGTAGACTTCCTGTGCCAACATCCGCAAATTAGATTCACTGACGAGTTCCGGTTCGTTTGATTGGGAGGAGGGAACGACTGTTGATGAAGGTTGAACCGTTACTTTAGGAGTTTGATAGGTTTCAGAAACTGTTTTTGCTTCCGCTTCAATTGAATCCGCCCCATCACCAGATGTTTTTATTGGATTAGCATAAATGGGACGAAATCCTTCTGGAGTAAACATGAACCCTTCGATATCTTCATCATCGCTATCCTGACTAGAAACCGAACTATCCTCGCCAATTAATTCAGCCAAACTCTCCCAAGAGGTTGGTGTAGTTTGACTAGAGGATTGACTATCTAAATTTAAATCTGAATGACTCTTGTCTAAAGAGATTGAGTTCAATCGTGAGAAACTTGACTCAGGTAAACGATTCTGATCATTCTCAGAACGACTTAAGGACAATTCACCTAATTCCTGATTAATTGAAGTTTCAAAAGTAAGGTTTAACACCTGCAAAGATTGAAGCGAAGACCGACCTAAACTATGAAATTGACCTAAAGAAATTATGGTGTTTAAGTCTTGCCAACTCAAAGGAAGTTGTGGAAAAGATTTGGCTTGATTAACCTTTGGGTAAAATGCCGATATTTCGTTGTTGTCCTCACCAGAAACCCAGCTTCTGGGAATAGTTGACCGTTGGGTGTCGTTCCTCAATCCAACGCCATCGTTAGCTTGAGCATTTTCTGCCAACTTTACAGATTCTTTTTCCCTTTTTTGAGAGATAGCCGCTAATACAGTTCTACCCGTGGAAGAAAGTATGTCTAAGTTATGAACATTTGAGTTAGCCAATAGCCCTAGAGTGGGCAATTTACTGGGCATTTGTCCAAGAGGTTTAGCCGACAGTAATGGCTTTTTTATCCCCAGTGATAGTTCTGAAAATTTCATCAATTCTTTGAAGCTTAAAATTTAGTCAGAGCAAGTTTGAGGTACAATTATCACGAACATTCCTAAACCGAATGGCACTAAAATAAGCATTTCATTTAGGGAGAACCAAAACCCTTGATATACCGTAGGGTGGGCATTGCCCACCAGCCTTAAGTCAGTGACATTCTTCCTAAACCTGTCCTTCAAAACGTGCCATGGCACGTCTCTAAGTAGGTTGGTGGAAATACCAAACTTTTGTCAATATTCCTCAAACCCTTACAAATGACAAATGACAAATGACGATTCTCACTATTAACTTTACCTTTTCCCACCGACTGACCTAGTTAGTTGCTGGGGAAATAGCCAGTGCTAGCCCGTTGTAAATTGGTACTGGCACCGCCGCCACCTTGCTCGGCGACAACCTTTAAGCCTTCGTAGGCAAGCGTTAATTCCTCAATCGCTACGGTACTAGAACTCGCTTGTAAAGCTGGCGTTTTCCAACCGACTGGAACCGCACCAATTAATGTCCAACATTGCATGGTTTCTCCGGCTTGATTAAAGACCAAGATGTTGACATTACGTCGTTCTTTTTTACCAGGATTGAGCGTCTTGTTAATCCAATCCCAAAACACTAAATCTTCGGTAATCCCCCGCTTCAGGGTAACATCATCAAATTTGGCTTGCTTGAGAAAGATGCGTTGTTGTTCGTTAACTCCTCCTTCAAAATAAACTTCTTTATCAATCTGAACTCCTAACCCAGAACACTCACTAAATGAAGCCGTAATCTGACTTTCGATTTCGATATAAAATCGATTAGCGGTGACGTAGTTGAGTTCGTGGGTGATATTACCGTTGTCAGCCATTTATAGTAATCCTCTGTAGTTTTTATGGCGTTCGCGTTGCTTGCGTAAATCCTCTTGCATTAGCTGATACACTTGTTCGCTGACTTTCCGCATTAGTAAAGGATCTTGAGATACTTTGGCAGCAAGTTTTAAGAGAATCGTTCGTTGTTCCTGGTTCATCGTTTATCGGTTTCTCATCCGTCTTCCCCGACTTTGTAATTGCGAGAGATAACTTTCGTCTTCTGGGTTAAATGCTTGTCTTTTAACAGTTGGCATGGTTCCAGAAGACCCGTTCGTCGAATGATCAGTCTCTTCAATCTCGTCCCGTTGATCTTCGACCCGATTGAGCTTATGTCTTAATACTCTCGCTCGTTGCAGTAATTGTTGATATTGACCGAGTTCTGGAGCCTCTTCCCAATCGACTAATACTCGATCTTTGATTGTATTACTAGAAGTTGTTTTCTTGGTAATGTCGCGGCGCTTCTTGAGTTCTTGTGCTTTAATTTGCAAGTCTTGAAAGGTATCAGTGTTGACAACTTGGTTAACCTGCTCTTCTCTTTGAGTTTCGTCAATTTCAATGTTGATTCTCAGTAGTTTTTTAACTGTTTTAGCCACAACTTGACCGTAGCGGTCAATAATGACAACGCTAAAGGTGGTTAAGGCTAACCCGATGGTTGGCGGAACTAACGGTATCCATCCCGCCTGCTGGACAAATACAGCATAGGAAATACCATACAAAACACCACCCGCTACAATCGCAACGGGAATCAGAATCCAAGGGCGGCGAATTTTCCAAGCCAGGGTTCCGCCAACAACGGACCAGAGAAAAATCCAGAGGATTTCAGTTCCTTGAGACCAATACCAAATTAAGGGGCGACCCTCTAAAACGGTACTCAGGATTTGACTGACAACTTGGGCGTGAAGAACCACCCCAGGCATTAACACTCGATCCTGAGCAGCTGCACTAAAGGGTGTGGCAAAATCATCATTGGCTGTGCTGGCGGTGTACCCGACCAAAACCACTCGGTCTGTGACAAGATTAGGATCAATGTTGTCTTCTAAGACATCAGTCAGGGTTACTTGCTCAATGGCATTTTCACCTGACCAATTGATCATGATTTGGTAGTCAAATGCACCTGTGTAACTATAGTTACCGGATTGCTCTTCTAGAGGAAGGAATATCGTGGAATCCAACTTGATGAATTCCTCTGGGGTGGTTAATTCTTCTTCGATTCCCTCTTGTTCTAGATATGACGTAGCTAACCGAAACGGTAAGGAATAGAGGAGGCTATCCGGATCTTGACACAGATGGGGATTTTCTGGGAGTGGTTCCACAAACGGAGGAAATGAAACTAACGCTGTGCGGCGAATGACTTGATCTTGATCAAGCTGCATATCCGCAAAACCAACCCGTTCTGGGGGAACGCCGGGGGCGGGTGGCGTTCCGGGTTCAGTCGCAGAACTCATGACGCAGGCGGCGACCATGTTATCGTTTTGCTCAATAACCTGAATTAAATCCTCACGACCTTCACCAATCGGCACATCCCGTCCAATGTCAATCCCGATCGCACGGGGTTGATAGTCTGCTAGTTTCTTGAGTACCGTTGCTAATGTGGCATCCGTTATCGGAAACTGGTTATAGTTTCGGATATCCTCTTCGCTAATCCCCACGACTAAGACGCGATCGCTTGGCACTGATTCTGGACGCGATCGCACGAGTTGGTCGTAAGCGTCCAGTTCAGCTCCTTCTAAAGCCCCCAACTGTCGCAGTCCCACAATCACCCCTGTCACCACCACACTCGTAAGAACAACTGTACCGCCAAACGCCATGATTCCCTTACCTACGGGATGCTGGCTGAAAAATGAACGCATTTCAGAAATCATCTTGGTATTGCCTCCTGTTCGCTTGAGGGTTAATTCGCTGACAATGCCCACTTTAAGGCGGAATTTATTGGGATTCTCAGCCGGGGATTAAGACAATCGAACTTAATATAAATTAATGTAGAGTCAGTAAACCATAGCCACTGTCTAATTTTATCGGTATATTCATCACTTTTTTTAAAGAAGTGTAATGATACTAGGTTTTACAGACGAGTCCGATAGAATATCAGTATATAATATAGTACCCAGGCAGGTTGTTACTGTCATGGGGCTTAAATTGTATACTGAGCGAGTTTAGACCGTAAAGCTGCTCATTGCCAGCGTCTTGGCTGAGTCGCGATAAACAAAGAAATGAGTTAACCTGGTTTAGCGTTGCTTAAAATTTACAGCTAGGACAGGAAATTTTGCTGAATAGAGAGAAGTCGCTCTGTAGATGAATACGCTAACTTAGTTAAGCTCTCTACTACTGCGTTAATTAAAATTGTATCCATTACCGCCATTGGCAAGGAGTAACATGAAAAAGCCCTCTATATATCTTAAAACGTTTTCCCTAATGTTGTCTCTGGGATTAGTGATGAGTGCCAGTGCCATGGCGATCGCTGGTCTCAAACCGAGTTCACCCAATCAGGAAAATCAGAAGCTTTCAGAAACGTTAGTCGCGGGGAATAAAGGTCTACGCTTCCGACGGCGGAGAATGCGAGCCTCTCGGCGCAGAACTGGAGGGTTCTCGCGGGGAGTCTGCAAAATAGGGGATGAAGAAAAACAAGTTAACGTAACAGCATTATTACCGCAACTGCAAAGTAAGGAGTTGCCAGAAGATGCTCAAGAATCGTCCACAAATGCTCAGATTCCCGTTGAATTGACAGTCGAGGAAACGCCGACGTTCTTAGTTCATATCACTGAGACTGAAGCCGAGGAAGCAGTATTCACGCTGATGACTGAAGACAGGAGTGAGGTTGTTCATGAAGCAACCATTTCTCTAGACAATCAAACTCCCGGAATTGTCAGCATTAGCCTCCCAGAGTCCGATCCGGCTAATCCAGATAATGAATTGTTAAAAGTAGATCAAATCTACAACTGGTTCGTAACTATTCCTTGCGATCAGACTGATTGGAGTCAAAATCCTACAGCAGAAGGTTGGGTGAAACGAATTGCCAAGGAAGAGTCTTTGCAGCAAGAGTTAGCCAAAACCCCAGACATGGAGCAACCGAAAGTATTTGTGGATCATGGCATTTGGACAGAGGCAGTGAGTTCACTGGCGAAATTACGGGAGCGTTATCCGAATAATCCTCAAGTTCAAGCCGACTGGAAAGATCTCCTAGCATCTGTGGGGTTAGAGAATCTTGTTGCAGAACGTCCCGTTAATAGTCCTGAGTCTGAGGTTGATAATTAACTTTATCTTCAGACGACTGAGCTATTGTAAATTTCAACTCCAAACCCTAATGTCTGCCCGGATTATGATGCAGACCCGGGAAAAGCTGATCCGCTTTTCCCCAGCTAGAGGCGTTTCGGGAGAACGTCTCTACAGATAAAAATAAGGATAAGGCTAGACTTGTCTCAAGAGCTGCCATTGGCAAAACGTAACATGAAAAAGCCCTCTATCTATCTGAAAACATTTTCCCTGATGTTGTCTGTGGGATTGGTGATGAGTGCCAGTTCCCTGGCGATCGCTGGTTTCAAACCCACTTCGTCCAGTCACAATGATCAGAAGCCTTCAGAAACCCTCTTTGCTGGAAATAAGGGGCTACGATTTCGTAACCGCAGCATTAGAGCGTCTCGGTGGAGAACCCCAGGATACTCGCGAGGTTCGGGTATGTGCTATGGAGAGGAAGTCGAGGTCACACCCTTAGTACCAGAAGTTGCAGAAAAAAACACAATTCCAGTTGAAGTAACGGCATTACCGAATCCGACATTCTTGGTTTACGTGGGTGAGACTCAAGCCAAGGAAGCAGAATTTGCATTGCTGAGTCCAGACAAAGGGATTATTTATCACGAAATAGTTTCTTTAAACGAAACGCCAGGAATTGTCATGTTCACTCTGCCAGAACCGATGACAGAGGAAGAGGAGCTACTCAAGGAATCGGAAAAATACCAGTGGGTATTTTCCCTCAGTTGTGAGCAGGGGGGTGATGCTTCTGCAAATTTGACGGTCGAAGGGTGGGTTGAGCGTGTTTCTCCAGAAACCGAACTTGCTCAAAAGTTAGCCAATGCATCAGAACGGGAAAAGCCAGCTATTTTCGCTGAATATGGCTTCTGGATGGATGCAACAGGTAGATTGGCTCAGTTACGTAAGGATTCCGATGATCCTCAAGTTCAAGAAAATTGGCAATCTGCCTTGAACTTTGCGGGTCTAGATCAACTGATTGAAGCACCGTTGGTGAGTCATTCTGGGTCAACTGTTGAAATCAATGCTGAAAATTGACTCAAGGTTGTGAGGGATAGGTTTCAGGGAAAAGGTTTAACCTTTTCCCTTTTTGATTACTGACAGTGGTTAGATTGGCATCCTTTTTACACGCTCGCCGTTTCTCGCAAGGCGTCCAGCACGGTATCGTGAATCACACCATTGCTGACAATGACCCCCTGATTATCAGACAGTTTGGCACCGAGAGAAAAGTTGAGGGCTTTCCCGTGCATATCGGTCACCCGTCCCCCGGCTTCCTCAACTACAATTGTTCCCGCCGCATGATCCCAAATCTTTTCCCGGTAGTCTGGAGACTTGGGTGATGGCAAACGCAGGTAAAGCGATGCACGCCCCGACGCGACTGCGCCATACTTGGCTTGAGAATCCATCCGCAACGACGGTGTGGTAATGCCTACAGCTTTGGCAACTGCATCCTGTCGTGAGTGATCCCCGTGACCGGATTCCACACTCTCGACAAAGCGCATCGCCTCCTGACTATCAGCCTTTGTCACCTGAATCGGCTGAGGTTCTCCGCCAGAGATGGGAACCATGGTTGCACCCTGACCCCGTACCGCTACAAATAGGACACCCTTTTCTCCATCGGGTTGATAGGGTGAAACGGGTAAAGCGGGACAAGCTAAAACACCGAGTTTCACTTCACCCAGTTCTACCAGGGCTAAAGCTACGGCGTATTGGTCTTGACGCAGAAACCCTTTTGTGCCATCGATGGGGTCTAATGTCCAATAGCGCCCCCCAATCTGACTATTGCCGCGATCAATCCAGTCCAATACCTGATCGGGTGTCGCATCACCAACGACAGACTTGACGTAGTGACTTACCCGATTCAGTTGATCAGCCATTTCGGGTTGACGCAACTGGGACGCATCTTCTTCGCCCACCACAAGGTCATCAGGAAACGCCATCGCTAACGCTCGACAGATAACCGCTTGAGACCCCAAATCCGCTACTGTGACCGGGCTTTTATCGCTCTTTTCCATGGCTTCAGTCACCTGTTCTTGGCGAACTTGCTCACAGAGTTTTGCTGCTGTCAGTGCCGCCTCAATGGCTACCTGTTTTTCTTGCTCGTAAGACATGATAAATCTCTATTGCTCCATAATACTCTCAAACAACCTGGCTTAAGAACGGGTGGGAAAACACCCCATTAAGCGGCTTTAGCCCGTCCTTACCCCCAGACAGATATTTTTTATTCTGGTAACGAGGGCAATTGCTCTCGTGGGGGTTTGCTTACAACACTCCTCTTAATGAGCCTTTCAATGTTAATACCCTGCTACTGGTCGAGAAGCCGCTTCCCGTTGACCTTGAGTACTGTTTGGTCGCACCCTTGGGTTAGGTTTAACTTTCCCGATGTCACCACTGATCACGATCTACCCAAACCTGTACCCGGATTAATCTGTACAGTGGCATAAAACTAGGAGCGATCGCTGTAACGTATTGCCGCTTCCATAATGACCTCTCGACAGAGCGATCATCAAGGTTCAAGCCAAGATTTCAGGAGAGATGGGGGAGCGGGGGGAGCTGAGGGAGCTGAGGGAGCTGGGGGAGCGGGGGGAGCTGGGAGGAGCTGGGAGGAGCTGGGGGAGCTGGGGGAGCTGGAGGAGCTGGAGGAGCTGGGGGAGCTTGTAGAGACGTTCCACTGGAACCTCTAGGAACTAATTCGGGTTCTATTGGATATAGGATTTAAATACATCCACTAATTCAGCACGGCTGACAATTAGTGTGGGAAACGATCGCCCACCGTAATCTTGACCGACTTTCAAGGGGAAAATTGGGTTGGATTCCAAGGACACCCAAACCGCACCCGCTGCTTTTACAATCACCCACGCCCCCGCAATATCCCAAATCTTTGGCGTTGCTTCCATCCCGCCCAGAACCGCTCCTGTGGCAACGGTAATGAAGTTATAACTGGCAACCCCTAACATGCGAATTTTACAGGGGAAGGGTTGCTGTAACAGGGAGGTACTGCGAGAGCAAAGGTTGAAAAAGTGATTGCTACTGAGTTCATCGGGGCTACTGTGGATGGAAAACTCATTCATAAACGCCCCAGGGATGATATCCGGTAATCCCGATTCCCCCGCCCAAAAGCCATGAAAGGATTGTCCGATGGGGGGAAAATGGACATATCCAAACACGGGTGTGCCATGATACAGCAAGCCCAGAGAAATCCCCCAAATCGGAATACCTCGGGTAAAGTTAGTCGTACCATCTAAGGGATCGATAATCCAGCACCACTCCGTATCCGGAAACCGATGTTCCCCTTCCTCACTGATGATTCCGTGACTAGGAAACCGAGACGCGATCGCCCGACGAATCGTCTCATCCGCCCAATGATCCGCTTTTGTCACCAAACTCCCATCCGCTTTCTGCGACGCCTGACAGCAGCGAAAATCAGGCAGGAGTTGGCTACCGACATGGTTGGTAATCTCTTTGGCAAAGTCGAGTACAGACGCCCAAAATTCCTTCATTAGTTAAATAATCCATAGAATTCCTCATCCAGAGTCCCTGGATAGAAATTGTCTACCCTCAAAATTAAGTTAGGGCAGGTTTAGTTAAATCTGGGTGAAACCCGCCCCTACCATATTATCCGTATTAGCCGTCTAAATCATTTTCCATAACCGTCGCGATCGCTTGTTTGGCATTATCCCGGAATTCTTGCACGTTCACTCGTCCCAAAAACCAAATCGCGACAATCATGCCCACGGCTTGCAAGGCAAACACCAAACCATACGCTAATACAGGTGCGGTAAACAGGGTTTCTCCAATGGACAACACCCAACCGCCGATAAAGGTAGCTAACCCCCGTGCGATCGCTTGGGCTAATCCCCATGCCCCAATAAAGGTTCCGGCGGTTTCTGCTGCCGTCAAATCCAGCATCAGACTTAATCCTCCCGTCGTGGTGATTCCCGCCGCGAGACCAAATAACACCATCGCCAGCTTCAAAATCTCTCCCTGTTGGGTAAATCCCGATAGAATAATCACACAGAAGCTAATGGCTACGGATAGACACCCTAATTTCGTCGTATTCTGCTTACCAATATGAGGTACGACTAAAAACCCTGTGGTACTCACACCAATTAATGTCCCTAATCCCCAATAGGAGTTGAGTCGAGTGGTTTCACCAATCGGCATGCCAAAGACATCAGCGCCATAAGGTTCTAACACGCCTTCCTGCATAAACAGGCTAATCGTCATTACCAGTAAAAAGGTGAAAAATAAACCCGTTTGGCGACTGGCGGTTAACACTTTCAGCGCCCTACCCAAGGTAACTTGGTCTTCTCGCTCGACTAAACTCGAACGGGAGGCGTAGCGGGAGTATTTTTTCTCAATTCCTAGAGTGGCTAGGAGGGTTAATCCGATAACTACCAATGGCACGATGATAAACAGGCGGTTGAGGGGAGTCTGTAATGTGGCTAAGGGTGATGACAGAACCTCTGCACTAACCTGTGATCCTGTTTCTGCCGGATCAAGGCTGTTGAGCAAGATACCCCCGGTAATCCCGCCGATAATAATACCCACCATCAGCATTGACCAAGTTGTGCCGATTAACTTGGAGCGATTGTCCTCATCCGAAACATCCACCAGCATGGCGGTAAAGGGTGTAGAACTAGCACTCAGGGCTAAACCATAGAGGGTAAAAATTAATGCCAATACCGCTGTCCAGCCTAATATTTCAGTATTTAATGTCCAACCTCCAGCAGTTTGTACTGCTGCACCCAATTGCCACATCACCTGAACCGCTAAAAAAGCCGCGATCGCAAATCCAGCGGTGCCAAGCCAAACATAACCACTGCGGTGATATCCAAACAGGGGTTTAGCATCGGATAGTTGACCAAACCAAATTCTAGCCGGGGCAACCAGTTGATGCATGGCTAAAACCCCCGTAGCATAAGCCGGATTAATCCCCAGTTCGCTAATCATCACCCGGTTGAGGATACCCAAGGTGAGAATCGCCATAATCCCTAACCCCATCTGGAATAAACCCAGGCGGAACATGGTCAATATCTTGATTCTGGGCAGGGGTTTGTCTGGGGATGAGGGAGTGGACGAGGATTGAGTAAAATCACTGGTTTCCATAGCCGTTAAGACGCGATCGCTTTTTCTGGATGACCTTATAAAACTATACGTTTCCTGAGGGTCTGTAACCAATAAACCCGATAAAATCCAATAAATATGAACAAATGTAACGAGCTTGTAGTAAGGGAACCTTAGCCCTAGATGCGGTTGGGTTTCCTGGCGTCTACCCGACCTACTGGGGTGACACAGCTAAAATTGTGGAATAGATTTTATCATTGAATCGGGCGCACGCTATGCGCCCCTACGGTTTCCGGGCGTAATTCTAATTCATCTTGCTAAGGTGTGCCACCGTCCCTCGGTATCTCGTTGTCCTGGGAACGGCTAAACAGTGACCCTTCTTCCTCTTCCTCCTCAAACTCCGCCTCACCCTTCAACATGGCATACAGTCTCTGAATGGTGGTGATACAAACCTTATTCACCGTATCAATCGTGTTAGACGAGAGTAACTGGACATTGTACAACTCAGTAAACTTACGCCCATCATCAGGAGTCACATACTGCTGAAACTCCTTCAGCGTCTGCTCTCCCAAATTCTTCCGATCGACGAGAAATAAAACCCGTTCTGCACCCGCTAACTTAATCAACCAGTAGATAAAACTCACGGCTGTATAGGTTTTCCCACTACCCGTCGCCATTTGAATCAAAGCCCTAGGACGATTGTCCCGGAAGGATTGAAATAAACCCGCGATCGCTTCTTCCTGGCATTTCCTTAAATCGGCTGTCTGAATCTCTGGCAGTTCTCTAAGCTGATTTCTCAGAGTCGTTTCCTGTCCTAACCAATCCCTCAACGTCTCTGGCTGATGGAACGCAAACAACCGACGGGAACGAGGTTCTATATCCCGCTCATCTCGGAAAAAAGTCTCATCACCCGTACTCTCATAGGCAAAAGCTAAAGGTTTACGATAGCAAGGTAAATTCGACGGTAAACCAAAAAGATACTTACCCGACTGAACCTCAACCCCACTCAGGGTTGTACCTTTAGCTTTAGCTTCAATAACTCCAGCCGCCTGACGATTAATAAACAACAGATAGTCAGCCGCACCCGTTTTGAGAGGATATTCTCGCACCACGACACCCAGAGCCGCACCTAAATTTAAATCTGGGTAATCTTGGACTACCCAACCCGCCGCCGTTAGGAGTTGGTCAATTTTTTCTCTGGCTATCTCTTCAGGTTTCTTCGGCAAGGCAGGGTTAGAACTCCACTAACTTTTGATCCGTAATTTTTGAATTTTAGCAAGCTCCCGATCCTGTATCAGAAGACAATACATCGTCTGCGTTTGAGAAGGCTCTCGCTGGAGTAAAGCTGTAACCACCATGCGATCGCGCACCGACCAGCCGCTTTAATCAGGAGGGAGCAACGCCATCCTAGCGGTAAACTATTTTTACAGCCACCGGGCGAAAAACTATTACGCTACCCTTACAGTTATGATGATAGTCGGTACGGCAGTTGCCGCTCAAATTTTAAATATCTCTACCGCTCGACTGAGAGTCCTGCTGATGTCAGGCAGAGTGGAAGGCGCTTACAAAACCGGGAAAATGTGGTTAATGCCCCTCTTCAACGGCAAACCGATCATTAAGCCCGGTCAAAGAGGTCCGGCACCCCGTTGGCGCAATCCCAGAAAGCCAGCGAAAACAATCATTCACGTTAACTCACACAGAATTCGCTCCAATCAAAAACACAACTCACAACAGCCCGTGATTACGGTCAAAAAGTGGTGCGACCCCACGCCAGCAAAGGAGCAGGAACACAAAACCAGCAAGACTAACGTGTATGGACATGAGGTAGAAATACCGGGAGGATGCCGCGTTGTTTATCGTCCCGATAGTCCCAGATGTGGTGCTAAGGTTTGGATCGAAACGTTTTACGACGTTAGGGTGATTGCGTGGGACAAAGGATAGAGAAAGATTGCCCAAAGGCTCATACAACCTAAATTAACCGTAGAATAAGGCTTTCAACACTCTGTCAAACAATGCAAACTTATCGGTTGACTGTAACCTCTAACTCTACTTCACCGCTATTTCCACCAATGGAATGAATGACAATAAATTCAGTATCCGCTGAGAGACTCCCAAATTTCCGAAACACAACAGTTTGCTTGGATGGAATTTCCTTCACAGGAATTTTTACTGTTGCGCCGCCTAGCCCTGTTCCATTAGAACTATAAGACATCCCTAAACTATGTAATGGTTCGTTGCTGTGGTTTGTTATACAACCCACTAGAACAGACTCTCGTGCAAATCCAAAGTTATACGGATCTTGGGGAGGGTCGTAAATTTGTAAGTTATTGACTTCTAACGGTTGGTCAGATTGGGTAGGTTTTACGTCTGCACACAACTGCTCTATTGATTCTACTGATGGTATTGTGGCAGGTACATAGGTTACAGTTTTCTCAAGGTTAAAACTTTCTAACGGTTCATAGAAACCTTCTGTTGCTGTTGGCTCAAGTGTCGTAACTTTATTAATTGTGACTGTCTGAGTATCGGAATCAATACCAATTGAATGGCGAAAGGGAACAGTCTCTCTTGGTGGTATTTCCTGATTTGGGGAATTTGCTATCCCCGCTCCATAGGTATTCCCCTCATTGTAACTGATCTCAAGATGAATTCCTGCAAGGGGGTCTTGGCTATGATTAGTAACGCAGCCAATTAGATTATCCTCATCGCTGTCAGTCCCAAAATTAGACCCTAAAGCTAAAGAATCATCAAAGTTAATGGGATTAGGGGGAGAACGATAGAATTGAAGGTTTGATAAGGTAACGGGTTGGTCACTCTCTGAAATTTGCACGTCTTGACAGAGTTCTGATGGAGAGGGAGGGGTTCTCGGTTCAGGGGTAGTTTGGGTTGATGTTTCCGCGATTTCCTCATTAGAATTAGACTCCTCATTAGAAGTGGAGATATCTTCTTGAGAGCCAACAGGATCGTTATTCCCATTACAACTACTAATTAAGAGAACCATGCATAGTCCGAAAAGATGAATTTTAGGCATGATACATAAAATAATAAGCAGTCTGTAAGTATTGTGATAAATCCACCTTAACTTAGGTAGACACAGATAGCAATTTTTAAACGGTTATGCTTTCCGAAAGCCCCCGATTGCGTCATCTACTCAGGGGATTTTGAAACTAACTTTGACTAAACCATGCCTCTGCGCCCTCTGGGTTAAACACACCATCCCCAATCTCAGATGATACCTGTCCTATCCTGAGAGTCGCCACCAGCAAAACCCGATACAATAAACATTAAGAAATGTAACGAAATCGGAGCGCAGGGAATGACAATACAGACAACCACCTTGGCTGAAAATGGTCCCACCCTAACCAGCGTCGGCATTGGCACTTGGGCGTGGGGCGATACGCTGTTTTGGGGCTATGGCAAAGATTATGGAGTATCTCAGGTACGAGACGCCTTTGCTGCTACCTTAGATGCGGGAGTCAGCTTTTTTGACACGGCGGAGGTGTACGGATTAGGAGAATCCGAGTCACTGTTGGGACGGTTTATGAAAGAATTCGGACGTCCAGCCCAGATTGCCACAAAATATTTCCCGGTTCCCTGGCGGTTTACATCACAGTCCGTGTCTGACGCTTTAACGGCTAGCTTAAAACGGTTACAGGTTGAGCAAATCGAACTGTATCAAGTGCATTCTCCCTTCAGCTTCTTCATGGGTCAAGAAACCCTAATGAATGCCCTGGCGGATGAAGTGCAGCGGGGGAGAATTGCCAGCGTGGGGGTGAGTAATTACTCCGCTGAACAAATGCGGGAGGCGCACGGTTATCTAGCCGCTAGAGGAATTCCCTTGGCGGTGAATCAGGTGCAATATTCCCTCCTGGCGCGGAAAATTGAACGGAATGGGATTCTGGATACGGCGCGGGAGTTGGGGGTGACGATTTTGGCGTATAGTCCTCTAGCCCAAGGATTATTAACCGGGAAGTACACCCCAGAAAATTACGTCAAACCCACGGGGGCGCGTAGTCTTGATCCGCGTTTTAGCAAAGGGGGGTTAGAGAAGATAGCCCCTGTGATTAAGCTGTTGCGTCAATTGGGGGAAAAATACGATCGCACGCCTGCACAGGTGGCGTTAAATTGGTTAATTGCCCAAGGCGTCGTGCCAATTCCAGGGGCGAAAACAGCCCAGCAAGCCCAACAAAATGCCGGGGCGTTGGGGTGGAGTTTAAATCCGAGTGAGGTGGAACAGTTGGATCAGGTGACTCGCGGTTTTTGAGGAAGATGGGGGAGATGGGGTGATGGGGAGATGGAGAGATGGGGAAGTTCACTCAAAATTGAATAAGGGCGGGTTTTGCCAAAAAAGTTAGGTAAAACAATTCATGTTTGTCCCTAAACCCGCCCCTACAAACTATATCCCTTGAGCGAAGCGAAGGCTCAAAACTCAAAACTTCCCAGACCTACTACACATAGCGCAAACTTCTAATTTTTTCAAGCTTTGACGCTATATCTGACATGACCTATAGTCTAGGTTTAGCGGAAATTAACAGCAGATTATCACGATGGTAAGAGAGCTTGAACGGGAACGCATCAATGGCGATTTTCCAGAAACGGCAGCGACGGCAAATCCAGTGTTTTTCAGAACCTACAGCCGCCGCACAGCCAAGGGTAGAGAGACGTGGAAGGAGGTGTGCGATCGCACGATCCAAGGCTTAAGCAAACTGGGTAAGCTAACTCCAGCAGAAACCGCCCTGCTGGAACGGATGATGCACCAGATTAAAAGTTTACCCTCAGGGCGCTGGTTGTGGGTCGGCGGCGTGTGATTCGTTAGGTCGAAACTGAGACGAGGAAAGGCTTTCAGCCAATCCACCCTCAGGAGATGACCGGGCAGGTTTTGAAATTTTATTACAAAAGCTGAAATCGGATTACCGAACAAGCAAGTAGTGATAACCGAACCTGGATAACTAGATAATCTTGTAGGTGATTCTGGATAGACTGGAGCCTCACAGTCATAAAACAATTGTTCAAGGCAAGGAATGAACGTCCAAATAGTCCAGGAAAGTCCTACCCTCCAAGCGTGGGAGTGAAAGCATATCCCTCAACTGGCGACTGGTTCTCAAAGGTTGAAGCGGGGATAAACGCTGGTAACACCAAACCGTGCGGTGAATCCCAGCAAGCAAGAGTGCATGGGTAACGAAAGTGAAGGTACGTTTGAACAGTCGTAACCCAGTAAGTAGCGAAAAGAACGGTTGATACGCTGCGGTCAAAATGACAATGAGGAACACAAGAGCCTGAAAATACCGCCTTTAAGGTCGCGCCCTCTTTCCTCCGGCTGAGTAGTATCCGCCCTAAACACTCAAACCAAAGATTATCTGGAACGAAGTAATCTCTATATATGCTCTCTTGGCAGGTCGAAACAAGAGTAGGAGCCAATCCGCAAGCGATGTAGAGAAGAGATGGAGTCAGAAGCAAATACCTACCTGTAATGGGTATGGATAAGCCGACAGACTCCCGATGACTTGGAAGATGGAGTTTTGAGTAGCAATGGAAACGTCTAAAACACGGAAAAATCCGATGGTGGAATGGGCAAACGTCAACTGGCGGAAGCTGGAAAGACGAGTGCTAAAGTTGCAAAAGAGAATCTATCGAGCCTCTAATCGGGGAGATGTGAAGGCAGTCCGCAGGCTGCAAAAGACTCTACTGAATTCTTGGTCTGCCAAAATGCTTGCAGTCCGCAAGGTAACTCAGGATAACCAAGGAAAGCTAACACCGGGAATAGATGGGAAAGTGGCTATCACTCCCATAGAACGCCTGGATTTAGTCGATCAACTCAACCTGGATCGGAAATCTCCAGCGACACGTCGTATTAGGATTCCAAAACCAGGAAAAGATGAAAAACGTCCTTTGGGAATTCCAACGATAAATGAACGGGCAAAGCAAGCATTAGTGAAAATGGCAATGGAACCCGAATGGGAAGCCAAATTTGAGCCAAATAGCTATGGTTTCAGACCAGGGCGATGCTGCATGGATGCCATTGAAGGAATCAAAGTAGCAATCAAGCAAAAAGATAAGTACGTCCTTGATGCCGATATTGCTCAATGCTTTGACAAAATCAATCATCAGGTGTTGCTTGATAAAATAGGGACGTTTCCCAAACTAAGAAAACAGATTAAAGCATGGCTGAAATCTGGACTATTAGCAGGAGGAAAATGGTTCCCTACCCAGGAAGGCACACCGCCAACGGGAGTACTATCACCCCTACTGGCAAACATCGCCTTACATGGTATGGAAGAAGTAGTAAAGGCTTATGCACGTTCTCTGCCAGGGAAAAAAGCAAATAACGAAAAAGCAATCACGTTGGTTAGATATGCAGATGATTTTGTCATCCTGCACCCTGACTTAGACGTGATTCAAAGGGTAAAAGTTCATATAGAGAACTTCTTGAAGGAAATGGGTCTAGAACTCAAACCTGAAAAGACCCGGATTGCCCACACCCTCAAGCAATTGGATAAACAAGAGCCAGGATTCGACTTCCTCGGATTCAACATACGGCAATATTCAGTTGGTAAACACAACACAGGCAAGAACACCCATGGCAACCCATTAGGTTACAAAACCTATATAAAGCCCAGTAAGACGGCAATCAAAGCACATTACGATCAACTCAGTCATCTGATTGAAACATCCAAGTCTAGTCAATCACAGATAGGATTAATCAAACGACTGAACCCGATGATCACAGGATGGAGTAATTACTACTCCAAAGTAAACAGTGCTAAGGTGTTCAAGAAGTTAGACCACCTTCTAACTCTTAAACTAATTGCCTGGGCAAAAGCACGACATTTTCACAAATCAACAAAACGGTGGATTGAGAAATACTTCGGCACTAAAGGAAAGACCTCTTGGTGCTTCAGAGCAATCACAGAAGGGAAAGACTTATATTTGTCTTACCATTCTGATTTGCACATCCAGAAGCATACCAAGGTTAAAGGAAAAGCCAGCCCTTACGACGGAAATGACCTATATTGGGCAACTCGAATGGGTAAAAGTGTCGAATTACCAGTAAGAGTCACCAAACTGCTGAAGAAGCAGAAAGGCAAGTGTGGTCAATGCGAAACCTATTTCCGTGATGGAGATGTAATAGAAGTTGACCATAAAACACCTAAACATAAAGGTGGAAAGGACACATACAGCAATTACCAACTCCTTCACAAACACTGCCATATCGTCAAAACTCGAAACGAGCGTACTCATGACAAGAGCCGAGTCATTGAGGAGCCGTGTGAGGTGAAAGTCTCAAGCACGGTTCTGAAGCCGAGTCAGACCAGCGATGGTGTGGCTTAGGGTAATACAAATTGGCTGGAAAATCCGGAAAATTTCTCCGGCGCATATAATTGTACGTCTACGAATGTGGTAGACTGGCGTGCCTTTGGCTTAATGATGGACTTAGCGATGATGGGATGCGTGCGATTCGTTGGACTGAAACTTGCTTAAATAAAGGCTTCTAGCCGATTTAAGCATTGGGATAGTTCGCAAGGTTATTGACAATCCGTTACAAACGTTTGTACGGATTACCGAACCTTGACAACTTGATAGTCATGTTGGTGACATTGACCGAGAATAGCGGCTTAAGGCATAAATTTCTAAACGTCAATGAAGTCCAACCCTTCCAGGTGCGGGAGTGAAAGCACTTTCCCCACGGTAGCGACTAGCCATCAATCCGTGAAGCGGGAATGAACGGCGGTAAGGATTTAGTCCAGAATCCGACTCCGACTAGCAAGAGAATATGGTTAGCGAAAGCGAACCTTCATTTGAACCATCGTGATCATGAAAAATAGCCTAGTGGACTAACAGGCTATGCCAAAAGGCAAGGGTAGAGTGGCTTGAACTGCAACCGTTTTAGCCAGCACCACTCAAAGCCCCGGTGGACAGAAGGAATCCTAAATTCTCAACCAATGACTATCAGGAACGAAGTAACCTCGTAGTTTCTCTCAGAAAGGTCGATAACTGAGTAGGTGCTAACCGGATGGACTACGAGGCGAGATTGAGTCAGAAGCAAATGCCTACGGTAATGCGTAGGATAAGCTGACAGACTCACGGAAGACAGATGTATGAAGGTACAAGTAGCAATGGATAAGACTAAAACGAGTTTAAAGACTACGGTGGTATGGAACGAAATCAACTGGAGTAAAGTCCAGCGGATGGTGTTCAAGTTGCAAAAGCGCATTCATAAAGCTGCTCAACGTGGGGATGTCAACGCAATGCGACGACTCCAGAAAACCTTGATGAGATCCTGGTACGCCAAACTTCTGGCGACACGAAGCGTAACTCAAGATAATCAAGCAAAGAGGACGGCTGGTGTGGATGGGGTTAAATCCCTCAACGCTGTAGAACGTCTGAAACTAGCCCAAGAACTAGGTACAACCAGGAAGGTTAAACCAACTCGAAGAATCTGGATTCTAAAGCCTGGGACAGACAAGAAAAAACCTCTGGGTATTCCCACAATGGCTGACCGAGCCAACCAAGCGTTAGCCAAGTTAGCTCTAGAACCGGAATGGGAAGCCAAATTTGAACAGAATAGTTACGGATTCAGACCAGGACGGTCAGCACATGACGCAATTGAGGCAATCTACTTAGCGATTCACGGCAAGAGTAAATTTGTCCTTGATGCAGATATATCCAAGTGTTTCGACAACATTGACCATCAAATGCTACTGAATAAAATAAATACCTATCCTTCTATGAGAAGAATGCTTCGGGATTGGCTGAAAGCTGGTTTTGTAGAGGGTAAGGATTTATTTGAAACCGGAGCAGGCACACCTCAAGGTGGGGTGATCTCTCCCCTATTGGCAAATATTGCTCTACATGGGCTAGAAAATGCGATTAAGGACTTGGCTGATACATTGCCAACGCGCAGAAATCATGGCAAGAAACAGAATCGTAAGGCTCTAAGCCTAATTCGGTACGCAGACGACTTTGTGATTCTTCATGAAGATGTCAATGTTGTCCTAAAAACTAAAACAGTGATTGAGGAATTCTTGGCAGAGATTGGTTTGGAATTAAAACCAAGGACAACCAAGATTTGCCATACCTTGAATGAATACGAGGGCAAGAAACCTGGATTCGATTTTCTAGGATTCAATATTCGGCAATTCCCCGTGAATGACGGAATCAGTGCCAAAGCACCGAGGTCAGGAAAAATCTTGGGATTTCAAACAATTATTCAACCAAGCTCAGAAGCTGTTAGGAGACACTACCAGGTAGTTGCGGATATCATCGATTCCCATAAAGCTGCTCCGCAAAAAGCGTTGATTAGAAAGCTCATTCCTGTCATCCAAGGTTGGGCTAACTACTATTCAACAGTATGTTCTAAGGAAACCTATACCCAACTAGACCATTTGATTGTTAAGAAACTCTTAGCATGGGGGCGGTCTAGACACCCAAATAAAGGGTCAAAGTGGACGGTTGACAAATATTGGAGAACAGTTAATGGGAATAAATGGGTTTTTGCCTATATCAACCCTGATAATGATGAAAGCTACATACTACCGAAACACGCTTGGACTAAGATCGTGCGCCATACAAAGGTTAAAGGGAATGTATCTCCTTACAATGGAGATTTCATCTACTGGGGTACAAGAACAGGTAAGAGTAAAGATATACCATCAACTCTAGCTAAGACTTTGCGTAAGCAGAAGGGTAAATGTGCTGCTTGCGGACAGACGTTCACAACTGAAGACCGCATTGAGCTTGACCACATTATCCCAACTAGCAAAGGTGGTAAGAGAAAACTCTCGAACCTTCAAGCATTGCATAGACATTGCCATGATAAAAAGACCGCAATTGAGGGGTCTTTGGGTAGCTCCCATGATAAGGGTATGTCTTCTGAGGAGCCGGATGAGGTGAAAGTCTCATGTCCGGTTCTGGAGACGAGTGGCACTTGTGAGGGTGTTGCTTAGTTTAATGGTACAGGGGCGGTTTTAGAACCCCAATACATCAACCAGTTACCCCCAATTCGTAATCCTCTGACTGTCACTTTAGAGGGTGAAATTGGCACAACGCCATCGGAGGAACGCCGGGAAAAAAGCGAGGTCAAAATTGATGGGAATCAGGTAAAAATTTATGTCGGAGACTCCCGTCAAGGGTGGGTTCAGTCCTATCAAAGTCTGTTGGAATTATCCACAGATGAACAATTTTCTGGTGAAGTTCAGGTATCCATTAATGTGAGTGATATCCGTCCCGCTGGAGAATCCCTAAAAGGCTTTGGTGGGGTGGCGAATCCGATCAAATTACCGGAACTGTATCAGCGATGTGCGGCGATTTTAAATAAAGCCGTGGGACGGCAATTAAATTCAGTCGAATGCTGTCTATTAATTGACGAAGCCGCTGTCGTGGTTGTCGCCGGAAACGTGCGTCGTTCTGCAGGTATGCGGCAAGGGATTAGTAATGATGAAAACTTTATCAATGCTAAAGATAACCTGTGGCAACAGGATGAAAATGGAAACTGGCGAATTGATCCGGAACGGGATGCGTTGAGGATGGCAAATCATTCCCGTGTTTTCCATCATAAACCTACCTTGGATGAATGTATTGCAGCGGTTCGCAAACAATATTATTCTGGTGAAGGTGCGATTCAATGGGCGGGAGAAGCTGTAGCACGAGCAAGTTGTGATTTGCTAACTACTCCAGCCTTGAGAAAAGAGTTTCTGCAAGCTTATGAACAAGGAAATGCGCGTCATTGGTTACAGGAAAAGTATCCGAATTTGACTCCCGATGAAATTGAACATCGTTTGCAGCGGTTTGGCTTAAATCCCTGCGTGACGGCTGATACTTGGGTGCATACGGAATTTGGTCCCCGCCAAGTTAACGATTTAATCGGGAAACAACATGGAACTTACGTTAATGGGGAACTGTTTAGCACAACAGCCGATGGCTTTTTCTATACGGGCGATCGCACTGTCTTCACCCTAGCCACAAAAGAGGGGGTTTCCCTACGTTTGACAGGAAACCATCAACTTTTGCGAGTTAGCGCCCAAACCCAAAAGCGTCAATATACCGAATGGGTAGCGGCTGAGGAATTGAAACCAGGCGATCGCGTCTGCTTGCACAATCACCGAGGAATTCAGCCTTGGCAAGGTGTGGGAACCTTTGATCAAGGGTGGTTATTGGGGAGTCTCGTTGGTAACGGATCACTAGCAGAAACTCAAGCCATCGTGCGATTCTGGGGTGACTCTCATGTCAAAATGGCAGAGTCTGAAGTAGCAACCCTTCAGAACAAAGGTGTTTGTACTGTAAATTTAGGGGGTGATTCTGATCGCCAACCGGATTTACAGCAAGTGGCGTCAAGTGAGTTAGCGAAACTAGCCGCGCAGTTCAATATTCATCGCGGTCAAAAAATAGTGACGCCGGAAGTTGAACAAGCCAGCTATGAGTTTTATCGGGGATTCTTACAAGGCTTATTCAATGCTGATGGTACTGTACAAGGAACGCAAAATAAAGGCATTAGCGTGCGTTTAGCCCAAAGTAATCTTGAGTTGCTTCAAGCCGTACAGCGGATGCTGCTGCGTCTAGGAATTGTTTCTACGGTTGATCAAAATCAGCCCGAATTGGTAATAGCTAACGACAATCTGATTGAGTTCCGCGATCGCGTGGGTTTCCGTCAGCCGGAAAAACAGCAAAAGTTGGATAATTTACTCAACGGATACAAGCGTCAGCTAAACCGGGAACGCTTTGTTGTCACCGTTGAGTCGGTTTCTCCTACTGGTATCGAATCCGTTTACGATTGCACCGTTCCAGGTGTCTCTCGCTTCGATGCCAATGGCATTGTGGCACACAATTGCGGTGAAATTATCGGCTCAGTATTCCATTGTAATTTAGCCGAAATTCACCTAAATCAAATTGATCCGAATAACGAGAAAGAACAAGAGGAAGCCTTTAGTGCGGGGGCGCTTTCCGTTGCCATTTTGCTCAACCATGAATTTGTTGAGGAACGATATCAAAAATCACGGGAATTAGACCCCATTGTCGGCGTATCTTTCACCGGATTATTTGACTTCTTTGTCAAAGCCTTTGGCGTAGACTGGTTACGCTGGTGGGCAGAAGGGCGTCCCGATACTGACCAAGGTGTACAGTTTAAGCAACAAGAAAAAGCCTATTTAACCCGGTGGCGCGATATTGTGCATCGGGTGGTGTGGGAGTATTGCGATAAGCATGGGATTAAACACCCCAATCGCTGTACAACCGTGCAACCGTCTGGAACAAAATCGCTACTCACAGGCGCATCTCCGGGTTGGCATCCTCCTAAGGCACAGCGATTTATTCGCCGAATTACATTCAGAAAGAATGATCCGGTGGCGTTAGCTTGTCTGGAATACGGGTACAATGTCACGCCATCCCAATCTGATAAAGATGAAAACGGGAATCTATTAAATGATCCCTTTGCTGAAGCCTGTTCGGAATGGCTGGTGGAAATTCCCGTGGCTGTATCCTGGGCAGATTTACCCGGTGCTGATGAAATTGATATCAGTCAGTTTTCGGCATTGGCTCAAATGGATTTTGCCATGCAAGTTCAGCGCTGGTATGTGACACACAATACCTCGTCCACTTGGGAATTGCGCGTCAATGAAGTTGAACCCTTAGGAGAGCGGATTTACCAAGCGATTCAGAATGATGAAGGGTATATTTCAGCGGCGCTATTGGCGCGGTTTGATGACCATCAATCCTTCCCCCGTTTGCCTTTTGAACCGATTGATAAAGCCACATACAACCAATTGATGCAAGAGGTACAACAGCGACGAAAAGTCTCTGAGTTCTATTCGGCTTTGGAGAAATATGATGCTGGCGAATTAATGGAAGCTGGACCCGTGGGTTGTGATTCGGATAAATGTATGTTCCCAGAACAGACACCGAATTCATAATTCATCGTTCGGATAAACCTCCCGACTAAAACCATTTGAGTTCCCTCCCCTTTGCAAGGGGAGGGTTAGGGGGGGGATAAACTCAAGGTATTGAAGATTTTTGAGCTTAAGTGAACACCAATGCAAGCGGGTTGCCCCTACAGGTGGATATGAAAAAAACGGTGAAAGTTAAACCCAATTCTAAAAAGCAATTGATAGAAGAAATGGCGGATGGGACTTTCAAAGTGAACCTGAAGTCGCCGCCTGTGGATGGGAAAGCGAATAAGGAGTTAATTGAGCTATTGGCGGAAAAGTTCAATGTTACCAAGTCTCAAGTTCAGATTAAATCAGGATTGTCGTCTAAAACAAAATTAATTGAAATTGTTGAAGATTAGAATTAGTTTCAAATTCTTTAGTGCTAAAAAGGCTTAATTCAGCGTATTCAATCAGATACCCTAGTGCAAGAAGGCAGGAATAACTGAACAGCTAATATCTCCCCCAGCTTCCCAGACGTAGCATGCTACGTCTCTACATGCTCCCCCTGCTTCATCGTATCTACGAAGCTGCTCAAGTATTGTTCCCAAGCTGCACTAGGTTCCCGAACAGTATAGCGTTTTCAGACTCCATGTGATACAGCCAAACAAGAGTAGAGCAAAGCTATCTGATGATTGCTGTACTACACGGTGTTAGAAAGTGCTGTAAGGGTTTGAGGACTATTTACAAGACTTAGTACAGTGCCGTTTCCTTTTGTCCGACTACTTAGTGCAAGAAGGCAGAATGCAGGAGACAGAAGGAAAGAAAGCTTGTACAGTAAGCTGTTGCACCTTTTTAAACTGGATAGTTATTTCTGCCGCGCTGCACTAGGTTTTCCTGATCTTCTCAAAATCTTCACAGAAGCCTATAGAAGTTTTACACGGGCTTTACCCATTGGCATAGTATAGCTTTTTATAATACAAAATATCTGAGAGTCGGCTGGCTTTGTAACCACTCAATAACTAAGTAAGGAAAGAAATCATGAAAGGCAATCTGAATAAACTACTGGTTGGCGCGTCAATTCTTGCCAGTGTCACTGGGCTTGCTACTGCCCCCGCTTCGGCAACGGAGTTTACTCTCTCTGGTTCAGATATTATTAAATATGAGGCGATCGATTCTGATGGTGATGGCATCTTGGATACAACGGAAGCCAAACCAAATGCCGACATCAATGATCTCCTACAAGGAAATTGCAGTGTTCCCGCCTATCTGCCTCAATATCAATGTCAACCCGGTGAACCCGGTGGAAACGTAGAATTATTCGCCAGCAGTGAAAAACTAGACCTAGAGCAATTTTTAGATCATCAGGACGTTACCAGTTTAACAGCCACGTTTGATGATGATAGAAGCATGACGCTGAGTAGTCTCACGGCAGTGGACTGGTTTGGAGAGGACTTAAATACTGACTATGAAGCAAATACATTAGCCAATGAATGGTTTAGTGATGCTCTGGATGCCTACAATATTAACGATGTATTACTCGGCAGTTTAGGTTACACACGAGGGAGTTTATACAGTACATTCCTGAACAACGGTGGGTTCCAACGGTTCAGTGACGCAAATATCAGCTATGTCAATAATAATGAAGGTCTCGTGGATATTGGTTTAGCGGGTCACTATGACGCAACACATATGTTATTAGGCGTTCTCACTCCTTCACAGCAAGCACAACTCGACCGAGCTCAAGTTTTAGGGATACTACCATCGGAATTACAAGCCAGTGAGGTGGTTAAAGTTACCCATAACGGTAGAACAAGTTATGCTTATACCTTCAGTGCGGCTAGATCTACCCTTTCGTCCGACGATGGAACGCGATCGCATACTGGAGTCTATGATCCACAGTTTACGCTTGATGATCCTGTTGATGTACCAGAACCCTCGATTCTACTCGGCTTAATTGGCGTAGGTGGTTTAGTCGCCGCCAAACGCCAGAGCAAAAAATCTTAGGTCAAATGTCGCTGAGATAGGCGTTTGTGACAATTAGATCAGTTTTTAGGGAGCCAACAGGCTCCCTTTGTGGTTTGAAGATCTGATTTTTGTCGGTGAGTATGCATACTTCGGCGGAAATACACCATTTTTTTACAAAATGTCACCAAAGGTATACGGTTGGCTAGATTATTTTATATATATTTAGTTGAGTAGTGATTAGCACATATAAAATAAAATGTCTACAACTTTATCGAAACTTTATCGATTTTTTGCGAAACTTCATGTAAACTTTATAAAGAGATGAGGAAATGTGTGTGCAGGCGACGAAAGCTCAAGGGCTGAAGACATCGCCTGTTAGAAGGCAACCAGAGGTTATTAGAGCCAAGAGAGGGTTAGCCAAAGCCTAACCCTGTGTATGTGCTGTTAAGAAGGCTCAACCTATAAAGTCACGGAGATACTGCAATGAAAACCAATATCCAGAAACTGCTCGTCGGGGCATCACTTGCCGTGGGTGTCAGTGCGATCGCCACCAATCCAGCGTCGGCGGCATCTCTGACTAACCCTATGGTGACTGGTGAAAAAGGAGAAGACTATTTAATCTACGAACACGTCCCCAATCCAGATCCTGAAGCGACCACGGATTTTACAAGGCTCAACAACGATGCAGATTTGGAAACAGTTCTGCAAGGAAGTTGCTCGGTTGGAGGAGCGTTCATACCCAGCAACAGTTGTAACAAAGGTGAACCGGGGGGCAATGTTGAGTTATTTGCCAATAGTGAACGACTATCCCTTGATGAATTCTTGAATTACGACACAACGACCAGCTTAATGGGTGATCTGGGGGACAAAAGCATTACCCTGAGTAGCTTAACGGCAACGGATTGGTTTGGGGAAACCTTGGATACTAGCTATAACTATAATGGCGATAATTTGAATTTGGCGAACGAGTGGTTTGAGGCGGCTTTAACCTCCTATGGTATCACCGATGATTTGCTAAGGACAGCGAACATGTTTATGCCCACAATTCCCAATAGTAAAGAGAGTCTGTTCAACGAATTCCGGGACAATGGCGGATTTCAACGATTCAGCGATCCGAATATCGCCTATGTTGAAATGGATGATATGACGGGAAGTCTAGAGGTTGGGCTAGCGGGGCACTATGATGCCGTTGACCTAATCTTTGATGATTTAACCGATCAGCAGAAAGGTATGTTGTCAATGGTCTGGGGTGACCGACCCGTGCAAGCTGCTGAACTTGTCAAGATTACCTATGACGGAGAGACAACGTACCACTACAGCTTCAGCGCCGCAGCATCTGGGTTGCTTGAACAGGGGGATATGATGTCTCATACAGGTCTCTACGATCCTGAGCTAACCAGTAATGTGGAAGTGGAAAAGGCTCCTGAACCCTCCTTTGTACTAGGAAGCCTGTTGGCGGCGGGTGGCATGTTTGCTGCTAAGCGCAAGCAGAAAAAATAGTCAGTCACAGATTAGAACATTTGTATTATGTCTGAGGGAGATAACTCCCTCTTTTTTTTGTGCGATCGCCTCCCCACGACTGGACGATCCAAAAACTTCATCAAAACTTCATATAAACTTCATATAAACTTCATGGTTACTTTACCGACTCAGATCTATGCTTCCCATATATTAAATAGGGAAAGTGTACATATTATATTAGTGTAGGAGAGCGGCAAATCAGCATGAATAAGCTATATATGGCAGTTGCTGGAGCTGGAGTTATGACTCTCGGTGTGGTAGGTATGGCTCCGGCTGAAGCGGCTCACCTGACAAAAATTGACTCCTCTGGCTCTGTTGCGTTTGACGTAAATGTTAATCCCTTTTTGTCGTCATTGTTACCACCAGATCTTCAAGCGATCCTTGATCCACAACAGGTAGATTTCGAGAGTACAATTATTGTCGATAACGCCCATGGTCGGCTATCTGATGCCGAAGATGAAGAGCTAACGTTGGGTCTTAGCCATGTTGAGGACTATTTAAAGGAACTCCTACCTAGCATCGTTTTACCAGAGATTAATTATATTGACGTTCAGGGTTCTATTCTAGATTCCGAGAACAATCTTCTATCGGGGTTTGATGTCTTTTTCCAAGATAGTGAAATTGTGGTAGGTAACTATACTTATGGTGATATCGAAAGCTGTTTAGAGAATACCTGTAGTGTTCTGTTTAACGGTAGTGCCACCGCCTCTGTATTTTTCCCTGATGATGTTAATCTGACAGTAAGTGGCGGTTTTACCCAAACAGCAATGTCTCTGGTTGATGACGGTTTGACAGAGCCTGGTTTAGTATCTTTCGACTATTCAATCACTCCCATCAATTCTATACCCGAACCGATCGCGCTGTTACCTGTTGTCGAAGACCCATCTCCTGAACCTGAACTTCCTGTTGATGAACCTGGACCTGTTGATGAAGCCCCATCTCCTCAACCTGAACCTGAACCCCCTGTTGTCCAAGAACCGCCTACAGATCCGGGTGATGAACCTGATATTGCATCTGTACCGGAACCAACCACATTATTAGGGCTATTTGGCTTGGGTGGTTTCTTGGTGGCAAAACGTAAGCGAATGAAAGCAGATTAGGGCGGCTTAAGCTGTTCGGCATTTAAACCTTAATGTCAATAATGGTGAAATCCTTGTAGTGCGTTTAGCGAAGCCATGCCGCAGGCTTTGCATCTTGCTCGCTACTAATACCCAATTGAAATGCATGACAGCTTACCGCCACTAACAACAACTGAAAATATTGAGAGGATACCCAAAACTTTACTAAGGAATAGTTTTGGGTATTAAAACTAACTAATTAGTGACAAAGTACGCAACATAAAAAATTTAACTGGACATGATTGCTGGCATCAAGATTGAGTCAATCACATGAATGACACCGTTATCAGCCAGAATATCCGGTTTAACCACAATCGCTTGATTCACTTTATAACCACTGGATGTATCGATCGCTAATACTGAACCTTCTAGGGTTGGTACTTCTTGTAACTCTATCAGGTTATCACTTCTGACATCTCCAGAGACAACATGATAGGTCAGAATTTTCTTAAGTTTAGGAATATCCTGCAAGAGAGTGTCTAAGGTTCCCTCTGGGAGTTTAGCAAACGCCTCATCAATAGGCGCAAAAATGGTGTAAGGACCAGGACTCTTGAGAGTATCGACTAAATTGGCAGCCTCAACCGCCTTGACTAGGGTGTTGAATGAACCAGCGTTGATGGCAGTCTCAACAAGATTGGGCATGAGTTTGATCGGGTTTTTATTGAATCTCCTGTTTAGGAATACAATAGTTTCTCTCAAACTAACATCTTTCAAAGGTTAGAATTATTTCTCAAACCGTTCCATCAAACAATCGGCAATGCGTCGCGCTGCACCAGATTGACCCATACGACGGCGACCATTTTCGGCAATCAGTTGTAAGCGATCTGGATCGCGTAACAACTGCTGCAAGACTTCAGCCACTCGATCCGGTTGTTCGACTAATATTAAGGATGGTCCTAATAGTCGCGTTTGGGCTTCAGCAAAAGCTGGGGTGTATTGAGGACCCGTTCCCGGAATCGCGATCGCAGGTTTTCCTAATCCCACAAATTGTTCGGTTGCGGTTCCCGCCATGGCAATGCAGCAGTCGGCTTTGAGCAGACAAAGGGTATAGTCGTCTTGGGTTAATATCAAGATGCCATTCTTTTGGGTGAACGCGATCGCACTCGGATCATTCAACTTCAGGTTCATGTTGATGGCTTCCAGAGGCTGCTGACACCAGCCATACCCTATCAACGTTTCTTGTAAGGGTTCAAGACTCAAAGCGGGTGCGATCGCGCCGAGAAACACCACAGATCGTTCTGGGTAAGCCTCCAATAACCCATTTGCGGCTAGGGCGATTTTCTGCCAATTCTGGTAGGCTTCTGGCATTCTCGAACCCGGTAATAATGCAACCACCAAAGGACGCTGCATTTCTTTTTGTTCGGCATCGGGTTCATAGAATATCGGTTCTGGCTGTTCTGGTTCAATCCCATCCATCATCGGGTTCCCTAAATCCAATGCTGGAATTGACCATTTTTGCAAAATTTCTGTTGTCAGTTTATCTCTAGGAAACACCGCCTTGCATCGCTTGCGACTCATCAACCAACGTTCCCACGGCAAATACACCGAACCAGACCATCCTTCCCGACGCTTACGATTCGGTAACCATCCCGCTTCATCCCGCAGATAATACTCCGATTTAGCTGTCCCGACAAAAACATAAGGGGCACCACTTAACCACGCAAACAAAAGCGGGACAATATCCCCCACCGCTAAAATAACCCCGCCGCGTTTCGCCCAACGGCGAACCGCCTTCAATTGCGCCCAGGTCAATTTCAACAAACCACTCTGCACATCCCGCAGCAGGTGACGCCCTTCCATATAGATAAAACCACCAGAGGGCATGGTTTGCACGGGTCCAACAATCGGAATATCCAATTGTCGATAGGCTGCCCCTTCACCCACTAACGGCAATGCGGCTAATTCGGGTGCATCTGGGCTAGCGTTGAGTTCCTGTAAAATTCGGACAGCAATGACATCTTCTCCGTGACCGTTGCTGATGCACAGCAGTTGCATAGTTGATGATGGGTGCTAAATGCCACTATCAAATTTACCTTAAAAAACAGGAAACAGGGAATAGGTTCTAAGGATTGAGCGTTTTGATCGGCAACATAATTCTTCTCTTTTCATGAAAAACCTAACCAAACCGGAAAACCCGCTGAAAGTCATTCTCTTCGATACCACGATGCGAGATGGAGAACTCACACCTGGAGTAAAAATGAATGTCCAGCAAAAAATAAGACTGGCTAAATTGCTCGAAACTATAGGTGTAGATGTATTTGAAGTCGGGTATCCAGGACAGTACACTAAGGATTTTGATGAAATAGTTACTATTGCTAAACAGATAAAAAAATCAATAATTTGTGGAATAGCTAGTTTTAAACGAGAGGAAATTCTCCGGGTAGCTGAAGCGATAAAACCCGCGAATCGAGGCAGAATTCATACGTACACATCGGTTAATATTCCCAGCCACAGAGAAGCGGATATATTAGCCACCATCAACGATAGTATTTCTCTTTGCCGCAACCTCTGTGATGATGTAGAATGGAGCGCCTTTGATGCACCTCGCAGTCATCCCGATTTTTTGTGTCAAGCGATTGAAGTCGCTATCCGCCAAGGCGCAACCACCATCAATATTCCCGACAGCCTGGGATTGGAGTCACCGGCAAGCTTTGCTAAACTGATGCAAATGATTGTTAACCGAGTCCCGACTATTGACCAAGCCGTTTTGTCTGTCCACTTTGACACTCCCCGCCCTACAAGTGAGGGGATTCTTAGTTCCGCGACACACCTTACAATTATCTATCCTTACGGCAATACTTAAACCAAACACCCGTAGTACACTACCAAATGTTGAGCCTAATTTAGATAACCCCAGAGGGAACCTGCTCCCTAAGCGTTTAGAGATTTCTCTCTATGTTCCCGTATGCCCTACGGTACATTTTTTGAGTTTTACAACTAACCCATTGCTGCACTTTTCTGGTATCGGCACTCGTTTAAGTCCATGCGTTTTTGAAGAGGTTGTCCGCGCCTCATGTACTAGCATCACTTTACGTGATAAGTGTGGATTGGCGATACTCACGACTTTCGCCTGTGCTAGACTACCCTTAGAAATTAGCACAACATTTGCCGTCGTGCCAAAAGACAATCCAAGTCGTCCTAGAAGGACGAAGCTTGTGTCCCTGGTTTTCGGTCATAATGATTTAGGTAAGGCAGTAGAGAATTCAATCATCGGGCTAGAGTGGGGAGTCAGGCAAATCGAAGGCTCAATTAATGGTTTAGGCGCACGCAAAGGGAATGCTGATTTACGTCAAGTGATTCTCCAACTTTTAAAACAAGGCAACTATCACATCGATATTGATACCTCGCTAATTAACACAGCGTCTAAACGCGTTAGCGAAATCACTGGAATTCCATCGCCCAATCAGGAGTAACGATGAAAATCCTCATAATTGGCGGCACAAATTTTATTAGTCCTCCGGTTATCCATCGACTTGTAGCCATGGGACATGAGGTGACGGTGTTCCATCGCGGACAAACCCACGCTGATTTACCATCAGGAGTTGATCATATTTACGGAAATCGTCAAAACCTCAGGGATTTCCAAGCCGAGTTTGAGCAAATTTCACCTCAAGTGGTTCTGGATGCGATCGCCTATACTGAACAAGATGCTAGAACTCTGATGAGTACATTCAACGGCATTGCTCAACGAGTCGTCGTGATTAGCAGTGGCGATGTATATCGGGTTTATGATGTACTGCGTGGCATTGAATCTGAACCCCTAGAACCTCTACCGATTACAGAAACTTCTCCCTTACGTCAAAACCTTTATCCCTATCAGGACTTCTCCGAACGACCTTTAGAAGTCCCCGCCGATTATGAGAAAATTCTAGTTGAACGAGTCGTTAGAAATGACCCAGAGTTACCGGGTACAATTTTACGGCTACCGATGGTTTATGGACCCGGTGACCCCTTGCACCGCCTGTTTCCCTACGTGAAGCGGATGGATGAACAGCGTCCAGCCATTGTATTGGCACAACGTTTTGCCCAGTGGCGCGGCGTATGGGGATATGTGGAGAATGTCGCGGCTGCGATCGCACTTGCCATTACCGATGACCGAGCGACTGGTCAGGTTTACAATATAGCAGAGGCAGAATTTCCGACGGAAGCAGAACGGATTCGACGCATTGGACAAGTGGCTGGATGGACGGGTGAAGTCGTAATTGCGTCACCATCCCTGATGCCAGACAGTTGGAGTTTGCCCTACAATTTAGAACAGCATTGGGTGGTCGATTCTACCCGCATCCGCCAGGAATTGGGTTATGTTGAACCCGTCCTCTTAGCAGAAGCACTGAAGCGTACCATTGAGTGGGAACGAATTCACTCGTCTGAAACCGTTTCCTCGGCAGCAGCACCAGAATTGCTGGACTATGGCACTGAGGATGCAATCCTAGCTCAATTGGCAGCGATTAGGAGTTTGTAGGATAAGTACAACGGCGATTGCGTTAAAACAGGAGTAAACCCCTGCCCTAGTGACAATGAACCAGCCCAACAATCTCGGTCTGGAGAGTTCCAATCATTTTTTGATAGTGAATCATTCGCCTAAATTATCCCCGGAGTCGGACAAACTAAGCACAGAGAGATTAGATTCAGGTGTCTCACCTGAACCATCCAAATCATCAATGACATCGGCTTTAGGTATCTCATCCGAAAAGCCAAAAGTATCAATGACTGAAAAATTTGGGTTAAATAATCAATTATCAATTGTTGATCCGCGTCGTCGGAATGGTTTAATTATCTATAAACGTTATCACGCCGAGTTTGCTGGACCTGGTGCCGCCGTCGGTGGAATATTTGATCATGATTGTCGGCAAGTGATACCTGTGGGGGATATGAACTTGCTTACTCCAAAATCAGCCGATGAGCGAAAACGGGCTTGTTTAATTCGCCGTCAGTGGGCGCAACTGACGATACAAATAACCAATCATCCCACATCAGCCAAACGTGCCCAGAAGATTCTGAGTCAGTTTGAGGGCTTTTTTGATGCTGAAACAATTGCCAAAATACCTGACGAAGCCTTTGCCCTATTGGT